>DAOOVG010000001.1:0-66729 GCA_035369865.1 Paludibacteraceae bacterium
AAGTGGCTTTTATGTTCAATGCGGCTTCCAGTTTGGCAGTTTGCAGCGAATTTTCAGGTTTGGCGTCCACATCGTGCCGAAGCACTATATAAGCACCTGAAGATTTGTTTTCGCAAACTTCCTCAAAAGTGTAAAATGGCAACTGTTTGGCTTTTAAGGTTTCAAGAAGTTGTTGATAGGTGTGGAGTGTAAAATCTGTCATTTTCAATTACAAATTTTCAATAAGGTAATAAGGTCTGGTTGATAGGGGTTTGTTGTTGATTACTAAGGTTTAATGAATGATAAAGACCTTTATTTGAGTAACAATAAATTTTTCTATAAAAACATTTGTCGACTTTTGTAAAATTCATTATTTAAAATTATATTGATAATCAGGATTTTCTTTCATAATTTTTGCACTATCAGGATAATTTTCGATAAACCAAACAAAAAAAGCTGTTACGTCAATTTTATCCTGCAACATGCGTTGCCTTCGATGTTGCCATTCTTCTTCCAGATTTGGTATAGATAATAATTCTTCAATTTTTTCGAACATGGCTTCCGATTGTTCAGGTAAAAAGCCAAAAACCAGGTGATATTTGTGCTCTTCTTCTTCAAGTGTGGAAAGTCTTCCAACGAATGAATTGCAGCGTATAGCCGGTGTGCCGAGTACAGCCGCTTCCGATGTCATGGTTTGGCTGTCACCAATCAGCATAGTAGCAAAATAAATAAAGGAGTGAATTTTATCAGGCGAAATTTGCAATTGATATTTTTTAAATTCTTCTTCTATGTTTCTTTCCGTGGTAATAAAAACTTTTCCTTTTTTCTCAAGCATTGCAATTAACCTGCGTTTATTTTCAGTGGAAAGACCTTGAATACCAACATCGTGATGGGCTTTAAATGCATTGAAACGAAGAATAAAATAAGGTTCATCCGGCAGTAATCCTGCGACTTTCAAAACATTTGGGTCCGGTTGAAAGCGATTTGGATGAAGATAAGCCAATTCATGGTAACCGGCATATTTGATTGCTTTTGGTGATTTTCTAACAACACAATCAGGGCTCAATACTGTGCCAGTTGCAGGATGGGCATATTTGACAAATAAAGGTTCTGCTTCATCGTCGTCGTCATCCAGAATGATAGAAGGTACTTTCCCCAATTTTGTGAGTTGTGCTATGGTTAATGTAGAACCAAAAGCCAAATTTATTTTGTGTTTTTTGTAAATTCTCATAAGTTGAAAATTATTCTTCAACTGTCCGAATGTTTTACCTAATAAACTGTCATTTTTTTTGCCAATGTTAATATAAGGAATATGATAAAGTTCCAATAAACTTATTACAGACGGAATATCTTTTGTAGTAACGATAATCTGATGTCTTTTGTCTGTCAACAAAGAATGAACATTTTTGGTTAAGTGTACATGAGCCGGATGCGTTATATCAATCAGTAAATTCATTTTTTGTTTTATTTTTGGCAGGATGTAATTTTTTAACGAATTTGCTTAGATTTTAATGCAATACTTCTCCAATTTTTTTTGCTGGCACTCCACCAACTATGGTAAAAGGCTCCACATTTTTTGTAACCACTGCACCTGCACCTATGATGGCTCCTTCACCTATCTTAACACCCTGTAAAACAATCACACCCGCACCTAACCAAGCATTTTTTTCAATGATGATTTCTCTCTTTTTTTCTGTCAGTTGATTTCTTATTTGCGAAAAATTGGGGTGAGAAAACAATACCAGCGTACAGCGAGGCCCGATTGAGACGTTGTCTCCAATAATCAATTTGCCTCTATCTCCGGTAAAATTTTGGGTGATAATCAAATCGCTGGGAAAATAAACATTTTTCCCTACCTGATAGCCCAACCATTTTAAAGATTTTCTGCGAACTTTACTGTATGGAAAATGTACTCCTAAAGAATATACAAGCTTATTTTTTATCCGGATAATCCATGAATTTGCATTCATTTCCGATGTTTTAAAAATTTAACGCCGATAATTCCAATATGATATAAATATTTATTGAAAATCATTTCAAATCTTCCATGCTCCACCAAATTACCTCCAAATTTAGCTTTAAATTCTCTTACGCCATAGCTTTCATCAGGTTTTCCTGCACCCATCATGTCGAAATATTCAAAACCATTTTCGGCAGCAAATTGTATGACTGACCATGTTGCCAAAGTAGAAGGAAAAAATTTTTTATATTCTCCATCCAATCCACAAACAAACCATTCGTAAAGAACTTTATTTTTAAGCGATACACTCATATTTCCTCCTATAATTTTACTGCCGTATTTTACGACAAATAAATGTCCAAAAGGTTGATTGGTAAGTTTCTCAAAAAATTCGTAAGGGAAAAGTGGCGTTTTTATTTTTTTCTGATATAAGTTGCTCAAAAGAGTATAAAAGTTCTTAATATCATTCTCGGATTTTGTTTCCACTATTTCAACACCTTCTTTTAATGAAAGTTTAATATCCCGCCTTTTTGTGCTGTTTAGTTGTTTATAGCATTGTTCAACGTTTGGAGTTGGAACATGAAAATTCAAATGAGGCTGATAGACAAATCCAACTTTTTCAAAATAAGGGCGATGTTCGCTATAATCGTTGAAATTTCTGCATTCAATATAAATAGCTTTTTTACAAAGTTCTTTTTTCAGAAATTCGAGCAATGCTGTTATCGAGTCAGGTTCAATATCCTTGTCCAGTAAAATTCCGCCAGGAATAATAGCCCGTCTGCTAAAAAACTGTTTCAATTTTCTCCCTTCAGCCTGCACATATCCACAAGCAATTCCTTTTAACTTTCCATCTTCTGCTACTCCATACAAAAAAGGCTTTAGAAAAGTCAGGGATGCGTAAAACTGATAACACTCCGGCGTTTGGAAAAAGGAAGCAACCGGAGAATTTTCTATTAATAATTTCCACTGATCCAAAGGTATCTCTTTCTCACCATTCAACAAAAATACTTTATTCTTCATTTACCAATGATTTCTTCTTTGAACAATGATTGAGGTTTGTGTAGGAATATTTTGTTAATGAACCATGAATATATAGAATGATATTTACTGAATAAATTATCGTATGAGGGATAATCTCTGTAATTCTTGTTTGGTTGTTCAAACCACGTTGTAAAATCATTTTCAAAAATATCCAGTTTTTTACACAAATAATTGATCATTTCATCTTTTTCATCAGGATTGTACGGCAAAGAATTTATTTCAGCTATTGCTTTTTCTCTTGATATTTCTCCGCTCATAACCTGAGCCGAAAGGGTTATTTTTCTTTTATCGATACCAAATTTTTCATACAGCCAATAGGACATAGCGAAGCGGGTAAAAATATTTTCAAAATGATGTCCGCCATAATATTCCCAACCATAATGTTCTTTTAAAAATTGTTGGGCTTTGTTCTTATTGTAGTCAATGTAATAATAAGGATATAAATTATTTATTTTTTTAATAAACCCATAATAAAGTAAATGACCAATAGTATAATTTGGAAATGTTTTTAATTTAACTTTTCCATAGCGATGATGTAAGGCTTTCAGTTGTTTACCGTCGCCATACGTCCAATCCTTTGGTTGAGAACCTTCCGAACGAAAATCGTTACCGCGCAAAATATATTTTATTCCTTCTCTATTGGCTATTTTATATAAAACTGATTTGATAGCCAAATCAGTTGGGGTGTCAATCCATGGCAGAGAAGCTTGCATATAACATATAATTAAATCTCTTACTTCATTGTAATCTATCACGTAAGTTTCCAAATCAATTTTCAATTGTTCTGTCATTCTGCGAATGTTTTTTACAGCTATATCGCTGTTAAAGCCATTATCGAGATTCACTGCCAGTACCCTAAGCCCCCATTGTGATGCCAAATGTAACAAATAACAACTATCTGTTCCACCACTAACACCAACAATACAGTCATATCGTTTTCGTTTTCCTGCTTTTTTTATATCTCCCAGAAATTTTTTCCAATCTTTTTGTCCTTTTTCTCCACGGGGATAAGCTTCGACTAATGCATCGAATAAATAAGCGTAATTGGATTTTCCGGTAGCATCAAACTGAATATCAGGAATGCTTTGATCAAAAACTCCTATTCGACAAACCTCTCCACTAAATGGCATAATTATTTAAGTTTAAAATTGTTTTCAATCATTACTGTCCCATGTTCCGTATGATAATATTGTTATCTATCAAAGAAATCAGCGCCCGAAAAACTGATTGTCCAAAAAAATATGTATTTTTGTCCATCGTTGTGTTTATGTCATAAATATTTATTTTATAGAAAATACAAATCTACAAAAAACTCTACGGAGGGCAAACTTAAAAATTGCCCTCCTTTTTTATTTTTATCGGACAAGAATAATTTCAAAAAATAATCTATCTTACAAGCATCTTAAATCGTTGATTATCAATTTTTATTATTACCACATTAGAATGAATTCCATTCAAAGGAATAAAACTTTGTTCTGCTATGATTGATTGGTACAGCAATTTACCCATCACATCATAAATTTCAACAGGACATTTTTTAGTTAATCCTTCTACCATAATTCCCTGACCCGTGTAATATACTTTGAGTGATTGATTTTTCGGATTGGATACCCCTGATATTTCTTTGTATTCAACAGCACCAATAGCAGGAGGAGTAGGACGAGTATCTCCTACTTGATCATCGGTTGGTATCGTATAACCTGTTAAAGTAGAAGTACCTGCACCTATAGCGATGCTACTTTGAGAAATAGGAACTATAGGGAATCCCTTATAAGTAACATGTTGAGGACGTTTTTTATCGGTACCAAAAGTTTCGAGTTCACCCATAAATATATTGGCAGTTGCCGGATTATCCACCTTAATGCAATGTTTGTCTGCAAAATTTATGGTTGCTGATGCTTCGGAATAGATAACATAATTTGGATCAACCAAAACGCTTCCTGTAGCTCCTTCATTTTTTGTTTCTACTAGATCAGAATAAGCATCTCCGGCTACATTTATATTATTCACAACCAAGGAATTAACCAAATAAACATTGGCAGAACCATTCGAGTTGACAAAAGCAGTTACAGCTCCATCTCCTTGATTACCAGTGAAAGTACAATTAATGGCAGTTAAATTTGCTGTATAATTGTTACTGCTTTGCACTGAACACAAAATAGCTCCACCGGTTTGTGCAGAAATATTGTTAGCAAAAGTGGAATTAATAATTGTCACATTACAAGGGTCAGCTACTGTCGCTCTTGCTACAATAGCACCTCCTCCTGTATTAGTTGTGTTAGTACAACTATTGCCAATAAAACTGCATTTTTCAATGGTTACAGCAGCAGCATTATAAATACACAGGGCTCCACCGCCATAACCTCCATTTGATGTATTTCCTTCGAAAATAGAATTTTTAATGGTAGCCACCCCTTGAATACGAGCTGCACCTCCATTGTTGTTTTGAGCTGTGATGTTTTTAAAAACACAATCCTCAATATTCAACCTACTGCCATTAGGTGCCTTAATAGCAGTATTGCCAGCAATACCGGTTCCATCAAATACAAGATTATTCAAATTAATTACAAGACTCCCAGATATATTAAAAACAGATAAACCTGCAGCAGCCTTTAAGATTACTTTCTCACTGGTAGCAGCATTAATCCCATTAATAGTTATACTTTCCTCTAAAGAGATTTGAGTACTTGTCAAATTTACTGTGTCTCCTGCAAAGTTAAAATTAATGATATCGCCCGCAGAGGCATCAGCAACAGCTTTTCGTAATGAACCATCTCCTGAATCATTTCCATTGGTTACCGTAATGGTTTTTGCTGATAGCATGGAACTAAAAGACAAAACCAATAATAAAAGTACATGTTTTGTTTTCATAATGATTAAATTTTAAATGTTAATAAAATGTTAATATAAAAAATCACACATAATCCACTAAAAAATGAAATTTTCATTAATCTATTGATTTTCAAAAAAAATAATCTATCTTACAAGTATCTTAAATCGTTGATTATCAATTTTTATTATTACCACATTAGAATAAATTCCATTCAAAGGAATAAAACTTTGTTCTGCTATGATTGATTGGTACAGCAATTTACCCATCACATCATAAATTTCAACCGAACATTTTTTAGTTAATCCTTCTACCATAATTCCCTGACCCGTGTAATATACTTTAAGTGATTGATTTTTTGGCAGGATATTGTCTGTAATCTCCATATATTCTACCGCACCTATTGAAGGTGGTATTGGTCTAACATTTCCTACCTGATCATTCGTTGGGATAGTATATCCTATTAAAGTGGCCGTACCTGCACCCCTGGCAATACTACTCGAAGAAATGGGAACAATAGGGAATCCATTATAAGTAACATATTGAGGACGTTTTTTATCACTAACAAAAATTTCAAGCGAATCAAATATATTGCTTTCTTCAATATTTTGAGGTACAATAGATGTTGCATCAATGTATGTGTTATAATTGGTGTTACCGAAAATGCAATTTTTAGCCATTATCATCACTCTTACATTATTGTTCCAATTATGTACATCATTATAAGATGGTGTTGTGCCTTTAATATTATACGCTAATATTGAATTAATTAAATTGAGATAAATTTTTTTCTGATCGGTCCTGCCATAAGCACAAATACCACCCCCATCGTTAAGAGCATGGTTCCCTGTAATGGTTGAATTAACTATGGTACAGTCAATAGTTTCTTCTACCGTATTATTGTCAGGACAAGCACAATAAATAGCACCTCCCCTTCTGTCAGTCCCATCAAATGAAGCTTCATTATTAGCAAAAGTACAGTTGGTAATGGTAATATCCGCTCCTTTAAAAACAGAAATAGCACCTCCACGAATCGACTTATTGTTAACAAAGGAAGTTGATTCTATCTCCACATTAGCACCTTCGTTATAAGCACAAATAGCTCCACCGCCGTATGTTCCACCGGCAGCATTGGCATTGAACACGGAATTATTAATGTAACAATTACCATTGCTTATTCTAATGGCTCCTCCATTATCACCGCCAGCTTGATTGTTTATAAATTCACAATTTTCAATGGTTAAAGTTCCAGAAGAGGTAATGGAAGAAGTTGTTTTGTCTTTAATAATCAGATTCTTTAAAATTAAATTTCCCGCATTATCAAATGAACGTATTGTTCCATCTAAAATAACTTTTTGTTGATTATGTAAATTTAATCCATCAACAGTCAGTATTTTTCCTTCAGGAATACTTAAAATATTAGAAAGAGTGATTTCAGCTCCATCAAAATTAAATTTTATGGTATCACCATTTAAGGCATTTTGCATACACCAAGGCAACGAACCTGCTACCGTTGCATCATTACTATTGGAAGTGACCAGCAAGGTTCGTGAATCAGGTTGAGTTAGTTCAACTTTAACATAATAAGGTAAATGATCTGAAGCATCCGGAAAAGAAATCCCCGAGGGTGGAGTAGAGATTCCCCTATCTATGATCGTATATCTTACATCGGAAGGATTTTTCCTGAATCCAAGAATCATATCAATCAAAGAAGTTGGATTATCACTTGGGTAAGTTAAATGATTAAGATCATTTAAAATTTCAAAACCATTTTCTTGAAAAGTAAGCATACAACGATAATTTGGAGCCGCATTAAAATCCCCTCCTATAAATACTGTTTTCCCCAACGTGTTGGCAACCCGAATAATTCTTGCAGTCATGGTATCTCTATCAATGGCATCAAGAGCAAAATGAGTAGAAATAAAACAAAAATTATTAAATTCTGCTACCATAAAGGCTCGATCTTCCGAATCATTTGAGCCTTCCCTGTGAAGTACTTTATAATTAGTGATGGTAGGAGTTCCAAGAGAAGATTTCCATAAAATGCCAATTCCATAGCCATATAAAGGATAATTTCCTATGTCGTACCATGCTCCTTCCATGCCGGTTTGGGACTTTAAGTTATTGAAATTGGAATTTCCACAAACTTCTTGTACGGCAACTACATCTGCGTCCGAAGCCGAAATAATTTGTGCCAGCTTGGAAATCCGAGAAGACTGAAAATTCAATCCAGTGTTTGTCAACAAATTATACGTCATGAAAGTAATTTGCTCCGCTTGTATAGTAATTGCTGTAAAAAAAACAACAAGAGCTAAAAAAAACTTTTTCATCTTGATTGTATTGATAAATAATGAATATTTTATGTGAAAATATCAAAAAGGTAACACAATCTAATTATTTCCAAAAATAAAATCATTCTAATCAAAACATCAAATTGTGTTACCTGAATTATCAGAATCTACTAAAAAATATCAATTAATTTTTATTTTAGTAAAACCTTTTGGCTGTGATTTCCTGCTTTCACAATGAAAACATTTCCGGGAATGTTTTCCAAAGAAACAGTTTCATCATTTGAAATCGTAGATTGATAGACCAATTTACCTACCACATTATAAACAGCTATATTGCTTCTGTCAGATAAACCTGTTATGGTTAACATCCTATCCCTTACCAGCACTTTGAAAGGAGATACCGTATTTTCCTTATTAAGAGTAAATATTTTGTATTCAATAGCACCAATAGCAGGAGTAGTGGGACGAGTATCTCCTACTTGATCATCCGTTGGGATAGTATACCCTGTTAAAGTGGCCGTACCTGCACCTCTGGCAATACTACTCGAAGAAATGGGAACAATAGGGAATCCATTATAAGTAACATATTGAGGACGTTTTTTATCGGTACCAAAAGTTTCGAGTTCACCCATAAATATATTGGCAGTTGCCGGATCATCCACCTTAATGCAATGTTTGTCTGCAAAATTTATGGTTTCTGAAGCTTGGGAATAGATAACATAATTTGGATCAATCAAAACACTTCCTGTAGCTGTTCCACTTTTTGTTTCTACCAGATCAGAATAAGCATCTCCGGTTACATTTATGTTATTCACAACCAAAGAATTAACTAAATAAACATTGGCAGAACCTTTCGAGGTAACATAAGCAGTTACAGCTCCATTTCCTTGATTACCCGTAAAGGTACAATTGATGGCAGTCAAATTTGTTGTAAATTCACTACTGCTTTGCACAGTACATAAAACAGCTCCACCGGTTTGTGCAGAAGTATTGTTAGCAAAAGTGGAATTAATAATTTTAACTTTGCAGGGAGTGGCTACTGTCGCTCTTGCTACAATAGCTCCTCCTCCATTTGTACCATTAGTTGTACAATTGTTATTAATAAAACTGCATTTTTCAATGGTTACATCAGCAGCATTATAGATACACAATGCTCCTCCACCATAGCTACCATTTGATTTATTTCCATCGAAAATAGAATTTTTAATGGTAGCCACCCCTTGAATACGAGCTGCGCCTCCATTGTTATTTTGAGCTGTGATGTTCTTAAAAATACAATTCTCAATATTCAAAGTAGAACCATTAGCAGCTTTGATCGCAGTATTGCCTGCGATACTGGTTCCATCAAAAACGAGATTTGTTAAATTTATAGAATAACCTGTAGGTATGTCAAAAAATGATAGGTTTGTAGCAGTTCTTAAAATTACTTTTTCACTGGTAGCAGCATTTATTCCATTAATAGTCAAGTTTTTGTTTAAAGAGATTTGAGCACTTGCTAAATTGACAGTATTTGCCGTATCTCCAACAAAATTAAAATTGATAATGTCACCGGCTTGGGCATCGGCAATGGCTTGTCTTAATGAACCTGTTCCGGAGCTTTCCCCATTGGTTACCGTAATGGTTTTTGCTGATAGCATGGAACTAAAAGACAAAACCAATAATAAAAGTAAATGTTTTGTTTTCATAATAATTTAATTTTAAATGTTAATAAAAAGATTGGTAGATTCAGATAAATATTTTTTTAATAAAGTTATTCAATAATGGCTATTATCATATCCATCACATTGGTTTTCGTAGAACCCGTAATCAGATGTCCACCTACTTGTTTGAAAAAATGATAAGCATCCGATTTTTTTAAATAATCCATTGGAAGAATGTGTTTTTCTTTAGCAGTTTGAATAGTGCTGGCATCCACTATGGCACCGGCAGCATCGGTTGGTCCGTCGGTTCCATCCGTTCCTCCACAAAGAATAGTAATGCCCGGCATGTTTTCCAATTTGGTGGCCAGATATAAAGCCAAATGTTGATTCCGACCGCCCAAACCGTCACCGGTAACTTTTACTATTGGTTCACCTCCAAAAAGAAAGCAAATAGGTGTTTTATGGCTCTTTTCCTTGAATTTTTCAATGGTACTTAAAATAAAATTGGCTGTTTCTTCTATATTGCTTTGCAAATTGTCGGTAATGACATGAGCTTGATAACCTAATTCTTTAGCTTTGCGACCGGCAGCTTCCAATGCCATTTTATTGTTTCCTATGATTATATTATAAACTTTTGAAAAAATCGAATCGTCCGATTTGGGTGTTTCCGAGATTTCTCCGGCTATTCCTCTTTTTAAATATTGCACTACTGAAAGTGGAACTTTATTTATCAATTCGTATTTTTTTAATACTTCGTAAGCTTCGGAAAAAGTAGTGGGATCGGGGTAGGTGGGTCCAGAAGCTATCACATCCAATCGGTCACCGATTACGTCAGAAAGAATTAAACTAACGGTTTGGGCTGGATAAATTTCTTTTGCCAATTGTCCCCCTTTTAATTTTGAAATATGCTTACGTACCGTATTGATTTCCTGAATACTTGCTCCACTCTTTATTAAGAGGTCATTGGTTGTAATAAGGTCAGATAAACTTATTTCGTCAGGACAATCGGCCAACAATGCAGAAGCTCCCCCTGAAAATAGACAAATGACTAAATCATGAGAACCGGCCTGCTTGGCAATGGTTAAAATACGTTGAGCTGCTTTCCGCCCATTTTCGTCAGGCAATGGATGACCCGCCTCGGTAATTTCAATTATATTTAAAGCACATTTGTGTTGATATTTTACAACTATGTGTCCGGCGCTTATATAATTTCCCAATATTGATTCAATTTCTTTTGCCATCAAAGCAGTTGCTTTTCCGGCACCTATCACAAAAATATTTTCAAAATCAGGAAGATAGAATGAATGATTTTGGATAGATAAAACATTATTACTCCATCTTACTTCCGATTTTATCAATTTATCGGGTAGTACACTTTCTATTCCCGATAAAAATATTTGCTTTATGTCCGTTTTCGGATTAATTTTCATTTTATCAACCAATAAATAAAGAAGTAACAAAAACACATAAAAAAACGGTTATTCCCATAACAGCAGTAGCGGTCGAATAAACTTTCAAGCTGGTATTAATTTCTATTCCTGAAAAACGGGTTACCACCCAAAAATAAGAGTCGTTGGCATGGGAAATCATCATAGAACCAGCACCCATAGCAAGCAGTGTCAATAATTTCCCCATTTCAGAAGCCAAGCCCAAGGTTGAAAGCATAGGTGCAACAAAAGAAGCGGCCGTTATAATGGCTACCGTTGAAGAACCTTGTGCCGTTTTCAATAAAAAAGCAATTAAAAAAGGAACCAACAAACCTAATTTCGTTTTTACTAAAAATTCAGCCGCATATAAGCCGATATTTGTTTCTTTTATAACCAATCCAAACATGCCGCCAGCTGCCGTGATAATAAGTATGGGACCTGCTTTTTCTATAGCATTTTCCAATATTTCGTTATAAATATTCATATTTCCACTCTTGAGCAATAAAAACGATAGGATTGCTCCAATAAAAAGGGCAATTACAGGTTGCCCAGCAAAAAATATAATTTTTACGATTAAATTTTCGGATGAAAAACCAAAAGCTCCCAATAACGACGCAATGGCAATTAAAAGAATCGGGACAAGAATGGGCAATAAAGATAATGAAACTGATGGAAGTTTTTGAAATTGTAGTTTATTCGTTTCATCTGTTTCAGATTCAATATATTGATAACTATCGTGACGAGTTTTCCATTTTGTCCAAAAAAAAGCCACCAATGCAGCAGGTATGGCAAACAATATGCCCAGTAGGATAAAATAAGCAAGATTAACTTCGATGATGCCGGATGCTGCCAATGCTCCCGGATGAATAGGTACCAGACAATGAACGGCATACAAAGAGGTAGCCAATACAACAGCCGTAAATGATAAGGCAATTTTAGTTTTTGAGCTGAAAGACTTTGCTATGCCACTCAATATGATAAATCCGGCATCGCAAAAAATAGGCAACCCTGTTACAAAACCCGTTATCCCTATTGCCGCAGCAGCTTTGCTTTGTCCGGTTTTTTTCAAAATGTAATTGGCAATACTTACTGCGCCTCCCGATTTTTCAAGAACAACTGCAATAATTGATCCAAAAATAATAATGAATCCTATTGTAGCAATGGTATCGCCAAAACCTCTTTTTAGAATATCAATGATAGAATAAAAGGGAAGAGTTGCCATAGCAAGCAGTAACGATACCACAAACAACGAAACAAAAGCATTTAATTTTAGTATAGAAGTAAGCCAAATAATTAATACTATGCTCAACAAAACCAATATGGAAACTAACAAAGGACTCATATATTTATTTTGCTACACAAGTTTTTACTTTAAAAAACACTTAAAAAAGGAATGAAATTAATTTCTTTGCCAATCTTTTATTATTTGCTGATAATACTTTTTATAGAATTTTTTAGTAACTTTTACAGGATCACCTTTTGTAAAAGTTGGATATAATTCGTTGCTGTTTACCCATTCCCATTCCCAATCTTTGATTTGTTCATCAAATTTCTGCTGGTCAAATTCTTTTCGTTGTGACAAATCAGTAATTACTTGATTGATAAATTTTTTCCAACGAACTTTATAAAAGCCATTGAGTAATCCTGACCATTGTTTGCAGGCATAGTCATGAATATGACAATCCTTATCTCCCCAAAGAGTAATTAAATCTCGAGCATTTTTTTCATACAATTTTCTTTCTTCGTCGTTGGTACCCCATTTTTTTGCATCTTCCAGCCAAATTCCCAACAAAAAATCTTTTCTGGTAGCTAACAATTCATCCATATCAGAAATTAAATCAAGGAAACGTTGACTGTTTTTTCTGAAAGAAGATAGATTTTTTGTTTGATAATCTTTTGCCATTTGCTGTTGGATGGCAGAAGCATAATCTGCCATCACTTGTCGCGTAATATCAACTACATCAAATTGATAACCATCGCTATTTTTAAATTCATCTGAAGCTGTAATGAATAATTTCCACGCTTCTACCAGCATCATTGGATTGTAAGGCAAGGTGGTGTTGCAGGTTCCTCCCGGATTTTTTTTAAAAGTGGGCCGTCCGGTAATAATAGATTCAGGTCCTCCATTGGTAATAGTATCAGCATAAACACTTTGGGATAAAATTTTCCATGCCTTTTCTATATTCGCATTCTTTTCCCCATATCGTCGTAGAGCATAATTATTCAGCCAATTGTTTATCTCGATAGGTGTATCACACCAAACATTTTCGAGCATCATATCATAAATAATCGGATTTTGTTCTATTCCTTCCATGGTTAAACCAATACCCATCATTTTATCTGCAACTGGATTATGAAGCGCTTGTGCAGGATGTTGTGCAACACTGCTCATATAACCGGAAAGATTAATATTTTTCCCAAAATTATGAAGCATATTCCAAATCCAAGGTTTTCCGTAATAAGCTTCCGTGCTTTTCCAAACAGGATATCGTTCACTCCACAAATCCAAAATAATCATTTTATCGTTGGGGATTCCATTCAGTAAAGCTTTGATAGCATTTTGTCGCCAGAAATTTTTATCATGATAGAATAACCATCCTTGCATAATCCACGTTGCAGCAGGATCTGCTATCTGCATCGATTGATAAACTTTTTGACTGATATTATTCAAAAAAAGTGAGTCATTGGAAGGCGGTCTGTTTTCGTTAAATGTGTCAGCCGAATAAAAATGATCGGAGCCAAACACACGAATTTCTTCTTCAATAAAACGTTTCCCAATTTCGGTAAACAAAGGTTCGTTAGGATCGAGAATACACACTTCTGGAAAATTTACCCATGAAGTTTTTCTGATTTTTGCTTGTGGAAATTTTTCTTGAAAAGAAGGAGGAACATGTCCTGTAAAAGCAGGCAAAATAGGTGTCATTCCCAAAGAACGTTCTTGTTGAAGAATTTTTTTCTGCAATTCTTCTTGTTTCTGCATAAATGATAAAGGCAAGGGTCCATCCCAACCGTCGAGATTACCCATCCAAAACCAGCTAAAATAAGCCGGTCCACTGAAAAAATCCTTTAAATCTTCATCAGAAAAACCTAAACTTTTATAAACTTCCCGCCAAATAGAATTTTGACCTGTTAAAGCAAGAGGCATATTGATGCCATTCATTGCCATCCAATCAATTTCTTTTTGCCAGCGTTCCCAATCCCACCAGCTCATACTGTAATTAAAAGTACAGTAGTTCAAATAATAACGATATTTGTAAGGCGATTTTTGTCTTATCATCTGATCTACTCTGGGTAAAGGTTCAGGTAAGTTTAAATTGGTGCCATTCCACGTAATTTGACAATGGGCAATGTGTTTTAAATAATAATTGAAAGCACTTGCAACCGATACTCCGTTGTTTCCACGCAAGATAATTTTATCATTTTTCGAAAATACTTCAAAAATATCTTTGTCGTCGGCATCTTTACTAATAAATTCAATTTCAAAATCATTAGCTTTTTGTGGTAAAACTCTTTTTATCAAATCTTGAACTGCTTTTTTTTGTTCTTGCATATTGCTTTGTGGCGTAGCATTAACTAATAATGCTAACCCTACAAAAAATATTACTAAGAAAAATTTTGCCCGTTTCATTTTACCGAAATTTATTTTAATTGTTTAATATATTTTTTTGCTTCTTCAATCGGATTTGAAAAAGGTTTTACTTGAGGCTGCCACGGAGTATTTATCCATTCTTCTTCCCAATCGTTCAATGAATTTCTTTTATTCGAAAAATAAATTTGAATACGAGGAATATAATAATCACGAATAAGTCCATTCCACACTCGAGCTGCATAATCTTCTTGAAAACCACCCCAAGTAGTGATTAATCGTTTAGCATCAGCTTCATATTTCATTTTTTCAGCATCATTGGTAGCTTGCTTGTGTGTGAAATTTACCCAGTTTTCAAGTTTATGTGTAGGGTGCGAAGCCAACAGTTTATCAACGAACAAAAGAATATCGATAGTTTGATCTAAAGCCTTTTTGGCTTCTGCTTTTTGGTTTAAAGAATCTGTTTTTAATGCTTTTTTATAGCAAAAATCTGCTTTTGCCGATAAATATAAAGCCGAAAATTCAATAGCGTCGTTACAGTATAAAGGCGATTTTTTTAATTCGTCAGAACAATCCAAAAATAATTCGACTCCTTGCAAAAATTTTTCACTGGTATCTATCTTACTTTTTCTGCGTTGGTCGGGAACAACCGTTTGCCATGTAAATCGAGGATAAGAATACAACGAACTATAAACAGATTGAAGTAAAAGTTTCCATGCTTTTTCCATTTTTTTCGGGTAACCCCCATATTTGGCCATGCAATATTTAGCTATCCAGTTATTAATATCCATTTCTTTGTCTTGCCAACCCATGTCGGCCAATAATTCATATACCACTTCATTGTTTTCTATTCCTTCAGGAGCAAAGCCAAAACCAATTAAATTATTTCGATAAGAAGATTGTAAAGCTTGTATAGAATAAGAAGCGTAGAGAGTTAATTCTCCGGTCAATGGAGTTTTTCCACCAAAATTTGGAGTATAGGAAAAAATCCAGTTTTTCCCATAAAATCCTTCATGTACTTTCCATGTCAAATCTGTATGCCACACCCATTTTGGATATTCATTGGCCAAATCAATGATTATCATTTTATCGTTTGGTACTTTCTTGAGTAAAGCTTGGAGGCTGGGTTTGTCCCAAAATTTATGCTGATAACCAAAAGTCCAACCTTGTGTTACCCACACGGCATCAGGATTTCCTGCTACGATAGATTTGTAAATAGCTTCTCCATACTCTTCGAGCAATTTATGTTTCGATTCTTCATTATCAACAGGAAGTTCCATCTCGTTGAAGCTGTCTGAAAGATAATAAATGTTTTTTCCAAATTCATTTTCCCATTCTTGAATAAACAGTTTACCGATTTTTTCAAAAAAAGGAGAATCGGGAGCAATAACAAAAGCATTATATTTTTCCGAAAAACCGCCCCATTTTAATTGCTTTACTTTTATATCAGGATTCTTTTCCATAAAAGCTTTTGGTACGAAACCTGCAAAAGTAGGAATAATAGGTTGCATTCCTAATTCTCGCATACGGTCAATAATTTTGTGCTGAAGTTGTAATTGCTGTCTATGCCAAGAATCAGTTAAAGGACCATCCCAGCCATTAAGATTACCCATGCGGTGCCAGGGTAAATAAGCCGGTCCTGTAAAAAATTCATTAATTTCCTCTTTTGTTAAGCCCAATTTTAACCACACACGTTCTGCGATGGCTTCACTTGCTATAGGAGCCAAAGGCATATTAATACCATGAAGAGCCATCCAATCAATTTCTTCTTCCCAACGTTTCCAATCCCAGTAAGGTGTTGTATATCCGAATGTTACCACATTCAAATAATAGCGAAATTGATATGGTGATACAATTTCTTTTTTTTCATAGTCAGGCCACGATGCAGGTATATTCAAATGTTTACCACTCCATGTAATCATAGAATGACAAGCTTCTTTTAAATACGTATTAAAAGCATAACAAAGAGCCACTGTGCTACTTCCCTCAATGTGCAATGACCCATTTTTTGCTTCTATGTTAAAAGATTCTAAGCCTTTTACAGAAGGTATTACGCCAAAATTAATGTCCTCGGCTTTTTCACCTATTGCCCTTGTTATAACATTTTTTGCGGGAGTAATTATATCTGATAGTTGTGCTTCTTTATCTTGTGCAAAAGAAGGATAGCCATAACAAACTTGGTAACTTACCAAAAGGAAAGAAAAAGAGAAAAAAAGAAATGTTTTCTTTAGCATTTTTAATAAATAAAAAATCCGACTAATAAAAAGTTAAAGAATTCTTGAAAAATTATCAGGGAATTATTCCCTGATAATTTTAAATTTAAACGATTGTTAACTAAACTATTCTTCCAATGCTGTTTGAACTTTTATATTTAAAATAAGCGGTTTTAGGAAAAGCATCTTTGCCTCTTCCTGACCTATTTTTGGACCTACCCCTTCTACATTAACGAAACATTGAGTATCATCATACATTTGTACTATTTGCATGATACCATAATAAAGTTTACCTCCTTTTTGACTTTTAAGTATGATATAATCACCCGTTCTGAAATTCTCTTCCATAGGACTGGTGGAGCCTGTTCCAGCATTAGTTCGACGTCGTGCATAATTTAGCGCACCTAAAGAAGTAGGATTGTCTATAACACCTAAAGTGGCATTGTCCAATCTCGACTGAATCTTACCTAACAAATAGTTTGCTCTTATCTTTGCTGAATTTGTAGAAGCTTCATCTCCTAATACGGTAAATAGTGAGTCTACAAATTTATAGCGATCTTCCTTCCAGCCACTACCAATCCATGATCCTGCTATAATTTTAAATTGGGTTGTGTCAATATTTTCTTGCCTGATAGCTTTCCCATTAATTTCATATAAATCACACTGACGTCCTGTAGTTCCACCGCCTAATTGCGATTTCCAAAGATTACTAAACATATAACCTCGCTGACTACTGATGTAAGCTCCATTGGAGGTATTTTGTAATACATTTAAGAAACAAAAACTTCCATTTAGACCATCCACTGAGCGTAATTCATCAACACTCAGCACATGCTTTATTTCTCCATCAATATTCACACCTTGAATGGAGAAAAACGAAGGAGTACTGGACGAAGCACCTGTATTTGGTATTGGATAAACATCTGGATGATTCTCATGATTCCAAACCATCGTATCAGCCTTAAGTATTACTTGCCCAACAAACACAGAACCACTGGCTTCACCCTCCACTTTACCTATTGATATATAAGTAGTTTTAATAGCATTACCAACAGTAGCTTTTATTTCAATATGAGTAATTTCCTTACTATCAACAAAATATTCCATATCAAAATTAATAGTACTCGTACCTGTTGAAGGATATTCTTGAGCATCACCTTTGGGAACATAAACACCATTTTCAAGTTTAACGCCTGTAAATGTTAAACTTGTTATTGGTTTGTCACTTGTAGCAGTACCTTTTATTTGAAGAGGTGCTGCATAATTTACAACACCAAAACTTGTTTGATCTAATGTAAATTGTACATTGGCTTCTTTGTCTTCATCACTTTTGCAGGAAATAAAATAACACCCTGCAAAAAGCATAATAAATAAAATAAAAACATTAATTCTTTTCATAATCTTTATAATTTTAATAGTTAGTATATATTAATTTAATAATTGAAATTACCGGCAAATGATCTGATAATTTACAGTCAGTATGAACTTTTGTTGAAATTAGTTGAAAATTCTGAGTAGGATACCCATATATATAATCAATTTTTATCTTTGGTTCTTTGGTTGAAAAAGTATAACTAGTATCAGTTAAATTGATCCATGAAGCAAATCCTTCTTTTATTTCTTGGTCATGAGGCGTGGCATTTAAATCCCCTGCTAATAAAATTGGAGTTTTAATTTTTTTTATTTCTTCATTAATAAATGAAATTTGTGCTTGTCGAGTTTTTGAAGAAGAAACTTCTAAATGGGTACACATAAAAGTCAAAGAATTTCCATCTGGTAGTTCAATTTCAGCTATAAGCAAAGCTCTTTGTTCTTTTCCCCGTTCAGGATTAGGTAACAAAATACGTTCGCTTTTTATAATAGGATATTTCGATAACAACCCCACTCCATAATAACCTCCTTTATAATTAATTGCTTTACCATATAATCCAAATAATTCAGTATAATAAGCAATTTCATTAATATAAGCTTTCCCTTTTTGATGAGGTGCCCGTTCTCTATTTACTTTCCAATCGCATTCTTGAAGTGCTACTAAATCAGGTTCTTCATTTTTAATAAATGATGAAATTTCCGAGAGAGTAGCTAATTCACCAAACCGTATATTATAAGTCATTACTTTTAACTGATTAAGCGAATTTTTACCTTCAATTCTTGGAACAAGAAATAATAAAAATAAAAAAATATATTTTATCTTAATTTTCATTTTTAAGTCTGATTATTAATTCAAATATTCAATTTTACATTCATACATAGGAATATCTTCTATCCTAGTTTTAGTAACATCTCTACAAACAAAATTTACAGGAGTTAGAAAAAATATTTTGTATGTGTTCTGCTGATTTTCAGGATTATAAAATGATAATCTAAAATTTTTTAAATGATACTTTAAATAAGTTTTCAACTCCTCTTCCATATCATTTTTTAAAGTCCCTACAATTACTTTGTTTGTAGGAAATAATTCTCCAATAAATTTTGTTATCAGTGAAAACTGAAAATTTTGCGTAATTTTACAAGTCATCAAGATTATTGATACAGGTTGACTTAATGGTGCCAATAAAGCACAACCTCCAATATAAAAACTGTCTACAACGGCCATCCCCTCAAAAACAGTTACCAAAGGTCTTACAATCATTCCGGTACCTTCAATTTTATCTTCGTCAATATTATTTTGAATAAAAAATGAATTCATTTTGCTTTGCCATGCAATATCTACAACTGAAAGTGTTTCTCCAAACTCTACATCAGAACGATCGAACAAGTAAGCCAAAGAGGTTATATTTTCACTCAGATGATTAATGATGCTTTGATAATCCGAACTTTGAAATAGGGAATTGTCATTTAATAAAGAGTAAAATTCAATTGTAAAAACATTATTTTGATTTATTGTAGCCGGAGGCATTGGTGCCTCATACCCTAAATCTTCAGGCTCGACAGGTGTTTTATCAGAACTACAACTAACAAAAGTAAAAATCAACAACAAGAATATTTTATATAAGAATCTCATAATTAATCAAATTGAAGTTCAGCAACAATAAAACAATGATCTGATAATTCAGGATACGCTATCACTTGATAAGTTATCTTTTCCCATGATTTAGGGTATCCCAAAATATAATCTATTCTTTTTGTCGGATTAGACGAAGAAATAGTGTTCCCTGTTCCGGAACCAATATCCTGCCATTTCAAGAAAGCATAATTCATGGTTTCAGAACCTGGCACAGCATTAAAATCTCCACCTAAAAGAACAGGCATATTATTTGAAAAAATGTTGTTATTAATTGTTGCGATGGAAGAAACCCTTACTTGATCATTTGATGTGTCAAGATGAGTAACAGCAATACGAATTTTTCTTTTATTTGGTAAAACAACATCTATCCAAGCACATGACCTTTGCTCTGAGGCATCAGTTGGCTTAAAGGTAATGGTTCGAGCATTATAAAATGGATATTTAGATAAAATTCCATTACCATAACTGCCACTGGAAAAAGAAAATGCTCGTCCAAAATAAGGAAACATTCCAAGATTCACTGCTATTTCACCAAGTAAATCTTTATTCCCATTCCTGATTGTATAATGGTCCATTTCTTGAAACAGAACAAAATCAGGATTATAATTTTTTATACAATCGCTATAAGATTTCGCATTATAATTTGCCAATTCACCACCCTCTCTAATATTCATACTCATAATTTTAATAGATATAACTTGAGCATTTATTGAAATAGAAAAGAGAATAAAAAATGCAAGAAAAAATATTGAAATTGATCGATTCATCTTATGCTTTTTAAATTTTTTTAATCCCAACCTGGATTATTCGGCCTTAAATTCGGATTACGTTGCATTTGAGTAAATGGCAATGAAAGTAAATAATGTTTAGGGTCAATAAACGTCCTACCCTCCTCAATAAGTAAATATTGTTCACCATCAACAAATTTCCACCGTAAAGTATTAAGTATACCCGGTGTGAGCTTGTTCGGATCAAGCCAGCGTTTATTTACACCTAATAAATCTTCTCCTAAACGATAACCTTCTCTCCATCGAATAATATCCAAGTAGCGATGTCCCTCAAAGAAGAGTTCTACTCTCCTTTCTCTCCGAATTTCTGTTCTCAAATCTGAACCTTCAGGAATATTACTAAATGTTAAATGCGCCATTCCAACACGATCTCGCAATAAATTGATGGTGCTGTCCAAAGTAGCTTGAGTTACGTTCCCTGTACGTTCAAGAGCTTCTACATAATTAAGTAATATCTCTGCATAACGGAAGAAAATGATATCATTGTCATCCTGACCCACTTATCCTACTTTACTGGGCTCTACATATTTATATAAATAGTAACCTGAATAAGTCATACAACCATCTTTATCATTTGATAATTTAGGATAAGTAAAAATTGAAGGATTTGTATTATTGGGGTTTCCATCTTTTCTACCCTCCCATGGAGTATTGGGTGGTAATATAGATTGTTTCATACGAGGATCTCTATTTTCAAATACTTCTTCATAAGTACTTACCGATGAAGGATCCCAAATTTCACCATCTGCTGTAAGCCAGGCTTCAATCATTGATTTAGTAGGAACAAAACGAGCATAGTCATTCGGCACCCACAATTCGCGTGAAAGATTATGGGATGTTCGAGCACTTTCTCCTAAATCAAAATTATACACATAAGCCAAAATTGTTTCTTTATTGTTGCTAACCCTTGAAGCGCGTCCGGTGAAATTAAACAAATTTCTATAATCATTCGATTTATCACCCGTTGAATATAATTCATATCCTAAGTTCATCGCTCTTTTAGCTGCATCAGCTGCTTCGTTCCATCTTTCGTTGTATAAATAAATTCGAGACAATAAAGCTAATGCAGCTCCTTGCGAGATTCTTCCAAATTCTGCTGAGGCAGGTGCAATAAAAGCAGGTAAATTTTTATAAGTCCTTTCTAAATCCGCAGTTATACTATCAATAACAACTGAACGAGGATCTCTTCCACGATAAACATCTTCTGAATATACATTTAATTCTTCAGTAATATAAGGAACATCACCAAAAAGTGAAGTCAACAACCAATAATCGTAAGCTCTAAAAAAATACGCTTCGGCAGCATAACGTTCACGAATTGATTCTTTAACTTTTACAGCCCTATTATAATTATTTAAAAAGAAATTACAACGTCCAATATTATAGTAAGCATTTGTCCATATATTGTTAATTTGCACTATGTCGGTAGTATAATTTCCTCCACCAATTGTACGATAGGCAGTAGTTACTGCCCAAGGCGCACTTTCACCCATTGCTTCAAACATGTTTAAAATATCCTTCCCTTTCAAAGCAGTATAAAGCGCATTAGCAGCACTTATCAAATGTTCTTCATTTTGCCAAAAATTTTCATTGGTAAGCTTATCATGTGGAGCCCTATCAAGGAATTCATCATTACAGGAAAACAAAACTCCTAAAAATAAACCAATGATGATATAAATAATATACTTTTTCATTTTGAAAAGTTTTTAAAAATTTTTAATTACTGAAAAATCAAATTAAGACCCAAAACAAAAGTTTTTACCTGAGGGTAATACCCTCCACTTGAGGCAACGGGTATTTCCGGATCATAAGCGTAAAAAAAATCAGTTATAGTAAATAAATTTTCGGCTGAGGCATAAATCCTACAATTAGCAATTTTTGCTTTATTGATAATTTTTTTAGGTAATGAATATCCTACTTGAATATTTTTTAGTCTCAAATAAGATGCATCTTCTAACCAATAAGTAGAAAAAGTAGATTGATTAAAATTAGTATTATAAGTCAATCGAGGGTAAGAAGTTTTTGGATTTGGGTTTTCAATAACATGATATCTTTCTAAGTGCACTTTTTGAGGATAACCCGCCATATCCTGAAAAGCATGTCGTGCACTACCTGTCAAATAACCATCAGCTTTTCCAACACCTTGAAAAGTAAATGAAAAGTCGATACTTTTAAAAAGAACATCACCTTTAAAACTAAAATTATATCGAGGTATAGGATTACCAATTACCACCCTGTCATATTCAGGAGTAATACGTCCATCAGGTTTCCCTTGCGGTCCACTGATATCTTTATATTTTATGTCGCCAGGTTGATAATCAGGTCCTACAACTACTGGAATTTTAGGATTATAATACTTCCTTTCTGTTTCATCATATAATTTAAAATCATCAGGAGTCATTAATCCTTCTGCAATATAACCATAAAATGCTCCAATAGGATAACCAACTTGACGTATTTGATAGGAACTTAAATCTGGAGCTGTTCCTCCTAAATCCGTAATCTTATTTTTTACATCAGAAAGATTAAATGTAACGCCATATTTTACTTTATCAATCTTATCTCTCCAGCTAATTTCTATATCCCAACCTTTGTTGTTGACTGACCCTGCATTTTGTTCAGATGGACGTGCTCCAATCTGGGCTGGATAATTTAATTGTAATAAAATGCCCTTGGTGTTTTTGTTGTACCAATCAAAAGTAACATTTAATCGGTTTTTTAACAATGCAATATCAATTCCCACATCGAGCATATCAATTTTTTCCCATGTCAAATGAGGATTAGCTAAAACGGTCTGAGTATATCCACTTGTTCCTAAAGTACCAATAGCAGAAAGACCGGTTACTTCTGTTAAAATAGATAAATAAGGATAATCACTCGAACCTACATATTGATTCCCTAATTTTCCCCACGAACCTCTTAATTTTATATTATCAAAAAAATCTCTTGAAAAATCCATAAATGGTTCTTCGGTTAATCTCCATGCAAGTGAAAAAGAAGGGAATACCCCTCCCCTTTGTGATTTATGAAAACGAGAAGACAAATCATATCGAAGATTAAATTCAGCAAGATATCTATCGCTGAAATTATAATTTAATCTTCCAAAACCAGAACGAATGGCCCAACTTGAATAACTAGCATCGTTACTCATCCCTTCTTTTGAGCCTAAATTTAAAGTAGGATTTTTTTCTGTCAATAAATTGATTCTTGAAGCTCCAAAACCGTCTGATTCAGCCCATTCTTGAGAAAAACCACCTACCCCAGAGATTTTGTGTTTTTGAATATCAAATTCAAAATTTGATTGTATAATTAATGTTTGTTGACTTCTTCTTAAGTCTTCTAAATTCAGGATATTGGGATCATTATAAACGTAAGCAGGTGTTTCTGGCTCATCAGGATTAGTAAAAATGATTTTTTTCCTTAATGAATTTGTCAAAGCGTTTTTATTTACTATACTATATGTTGCTGAAACATCCCAACCTTTCATTAAATCAATTTTAGCTACACACATGATTGAAAGCTCATCTGCATCGTAAGTAGTTTTACCACCATCGTGTAAAATAGCTACTGGGTTAGTATTTCCACCACCATAAGCCCACGAACCATCAGTGTAATAAATAGGTACGTTGGGAGCAATACGCATAGCATTATACAAAGCAGAAATAGCACCTGCAGTAGTTGTTGAAGAACCAGCAGGAGCAATTATATTTTGAAGAGTATAACCAATATTAGTGTTTATTTCAACTCTATTGAGTAATTTCGAATTTAGTTTAAAACGTAAATTATGACGTTTCTCTCCGGTAGTATTTCCCACAGTTAAACCTTGTTGATCTAAATATCGGTAAGAAAATAAATATCCTGATTGACCAATATTACCGTTTATATTAACAGAATAATTTTGTTGAGGAGCATTATTATTAAGTACAGCTGAAATCCAATCGGTATTACCAAAATAATTGGGATCAGAATTATTCCTTACTTTTTCAAAATGAGATTCATTCCAAGCAATTCCTGTTCCAACATTAGCACGTGCTTCATTGTCTAATGTCATAAATTCAATAGCATCACACATTTCTGGCAAACGAGTAGGGGTTTGTATGCCATAATAAGCGTTTAATGAAATAGTGGGAGGTTGATCTTTTGATACTAATTTTTTAGTAGACACCAAAATTACACCATTTGCACCTCGTGCTCCATAAATTGAAGCCGAAGCAGCATCTTTTAGCACAGAAATACTTTCAATATCTTCTGGGTTAAGTAAATTCATATCTCCTTCTACACCATCAATTAAAACCAAAGGATTTGCATTTCCTATTGTTCCTAAACCACGTATTCGAATATTTGTACTGTTTACACCTGGTTGGCCACTTGTATTTACCACTGTTACACCCGACAATAAACCTTGTAACCCACTTGAAACATTGGCAATAGGTCTGGAATTTAATTCATCTGAAGTGAGCATTGAAACAGCGCCTGTAAGATTTACTTTTTTTTGTGTGCCATATCCCACAACTACTACCTCTTCAAGTAATTTTGTTTCTTCTTTTAATACTATTTTAAAAGTAGTCATCCCACCTATATTCATTGTTTGAGGCTCATAACCTAAATAAGTAATTGTGAGAACTCCATCGGATGGAACTTCAAGAGAAAAATTACCATTAATATCAGTTATAGTACCTATATTAGTACCTTTTAGAAGAATATTAGCTCCAATGATAGGTTCACCTTTTTCATCAACTACTACTCCCGTAATTTTTTTCTTTACTGACTCTTTTTTAATGGGTTCTGATTTTGAAGAAAAAGGAATAATGGCAATAGAATTTTCAGATACGAAATTAAAATCAAGTCCTTTTGACGGCAAAACTCTGTTCAAAATTTCTTTGATGGAAGCATTTTCCATCTTAAGAGTTATGTCTTTGCTTTTATTCAAAATAATGTTTCGGTATGAAAACTTATAAGGCGTTTGTTTTTCGAGGGTAAAGAAAAACTCTTCTAAGTCAATGTTCTTTACATTAATAGAAAATCGTTGCTCTTGTGCTGCTAAACTTATAAAGCTGCACGATAAAATGAGGCAAATTAAAAATAAAATTTTTTTATAGATTTTCATCATGGTTTTATAAATTAATAGATTTATTTTAAGCTTTATGATTTTTTCTTATTCAACTTGAAATTATCAATAAATATTTTATTGCCTTTAATTACATAATCAAACTGGTAATGTAATTTTAACACATCTATCGTTTCATTTAAATTGTTTGTAGAGAAAGTTCCTGTGAAAATATCATATGGAAGAGTGTCGTTACAATTTACTTGAATTTTTACACCGTAAGTCCGTTCTATTTCTCTAAATACTTCTTTTATGTCGACTCCGTGAAAAACAAGTTGCCCTTTTCGCCAAGCTGTTGATTCGACTGGAGTTCCTGATACTATTTTAATTTTTCCTGATTTTTTATCAAGAATAGCTTTTTGATGAGGAAGTAATAATATGCTTTCTTTGGTAGTATTTGAAGTAAGATTGACTTTGCCCTCTAACAAGTCAATCTCAGTCGATATATTTTCGTCACGTGCTCTCAGATTGAAAGAAGTTCCGACAACTTGTACCTCCATATGACTGGTTTGAATAATAAAAGGCTTATTATTTTTAGCAATTTCAAAATAAGCTTCTCCAGAAAAATTAATGCGTCGTTCTTTACGATTAAATTCGTTTACGTTATAACTTAATAGAGATTGAGCATTTAAATTGACTTTTGTGCTATCAGGCAATATAATGTTTGCCTTCTCTCCCTCTTCAACAGAAACAATCATATCGCTGAGAGGACTTGCTTTATTCCCAGCATTATAAACAAGAGTGGTGATAATTATGAAAGGAACAATAATTGCTGCTGCAATTTGTACTGACTTTTTAAATATTGAATGGCTTGTCTTTTTATTTGCTTTATCAATATTTTGCTTGATTTCAAGTAATTTTTGGCTATAAAATGCTCCTCCTTTTTCTTCATCCCATAATTGTCGTAAAATCTTTTCTATTTTTTCATCACTGGAAGAATTCAACAATTTTTTAAATTCTTGAAATTCTTGATCAGTCAAATTATTATCAAAATATTTTTGGAATAAATTTTTCATAAATTCATCAATAAGTTTGTCAATCAAAAAATTTTGTATTGTCCTTCTATATAGTAATACACTTAACAAGATAAAAAGTACCGAAATATTTTTATGTTGTACAACATAAAAATAGGCTTATAAGCAAAAAGGTAGGCTGAAATTTTCTGGAATGTCGATTATGATTATCTTCCCTCTATAAATTTAATAGAATAGAGCAGGAATATTATTTTGACAATCAGGTTATTGGTAATTTTTTATCTGTGACATAAAAACAAAAATAAAGTATTCGTCTTCGTTCTTGAAAATCGGGAAGTTGGGAAAATAAAATACTTTCCTCTGTAAGTTTTTCATGTATCACAAGCGTTTTCATTACCGTCAAAGTCTGTTGTTCTTTTTGTGTATACAGGATAATATTTTTCAATATTTCACCTCAAAGATAAGGAACTGAGAAAATGCTGGAAGAAACCATTTGAAGAAATGGCTTTAATAATCTTCCGCAGCAATACCTTATTGCCCTAATTGGGAACATTGGTGTTCAGACGGATATTGCATCGCTGAACTTTGTCCATCTGTTGTTCAAGCTGAAATCGACTTATGTCAACTGACAGCACTATTTGCTGAATTGAAACATTTCTTGTAATACATTATCGGAGATAAAACTACCCTTTATCAAATTTTTATGAAAACATTCTGTTATCCATTGTGCATCTTCCGTCTTAATAAAATAAGAATTGGTCAGTTTTAACAAAAAATCTGATGCAAGAACATGCTATATAGGCATCCAGTAAATATTGGTACTCTCCATTGCTACGTTTTCACAACCTTTTTCTACTAATACACATGCAAAGTTATCAGATCAGGAACGAGCGTTTCATAACGTTTTTCTAATTTTTTTACTTTGTTCATCCAAAATGCGAGCAAATACACTATTTTTGTGAATATCTAAGGCGCATTTCCCTCTAAAATTTACCGGATTAAATTGTTAAATAATTAATTTATTTTGTTGGTTGTCAAAAAAACCAACTTACAACGGTAATATTTGTGCTTCAAGCACCGTACGATAAACCATTAAAGTCATGTTACTTTTGATTTTTATTTTCGTGCGTTTGGAAATCCCTCGATTTTTCTGTAATCTACTATGAAAATTTGATATTATTATAAAAATATTGCCTATCAAGGGTTTCTATGCACTGTATTAATATATTATTGATTATCAATTAAATATCGGAAAATCCAAACTTGTAAAAAAGAAATTTTACCTTGCTACTCAGCAAAGTATACCAATATACTACTAGCAATGGGCAACTTCCCAGTTGCCCATTGCCCCATTTAACCTAAACCTTAACTATGAAAAATTTATTTGTTTGTTTACTTTACAAAAGTAAGATATTTTCTTGAAACTGCAAACGTTTGCAGTCCTTTTTCTGATTTTTATTAAAAAATAATTGTAATTTATACATTTTCAATAAGATAATAACTATATTAAAATAGTTAAATAAAGTTAAGCACCTTTGTCTCATAATTTTCAATTTATTGATGTAACTTTGTATTTGAAAAAATATAAAAAATGAACGAAATTTTGTCTCTTGTGCTTTCAAAAGAATCAAAAAATAAAAAATTATATATTGAAACGTATGGCTGCCAAATGAATGTGGCTGATAGTGAAATAGTTGCTTCTATTATGAAAATGGATGGTTATGAACTGACCGCGCAATTGAATGAAGCTGACGCTATTTTTGTAAATACTTGCTCTATCCGTGACAATGCAGAACGACGAGTGATAGAACGATTAAAATATTTTCAATCGATTAAACGTCAAAATAGGAAGTTGATAATAGGAGTTTTGGGGTGTATGGCCGAGCGCATAAAAGAAGATTTGATAAACAATTATGGAGTAGATTTAGTGGTTGGACCTGATGCTTATTTAGATTTACCTAATTTAATGGGTGCTGTTGAAAATGGAGAAAAAGCGGTGAATGTATTACTTTCCACCACTGAAACTTATAGCGAAATAATTCCTTTAAGAATAGGAAATCCTGTTTCTGGTTTTATATCTATTAGTAGAGGATGCAATAATTTTTGTTCTTATTGTATTGTGCCTTATACCCGCGGTCGGGAACGAAGTAGAGATGTAGAAAGTATTCTGCATGAGTTGGATGATTTAAGAGCAAGAAATTTTAAAGAAGTGACTTTGTTGGGACAAAATGTAAACTCTTATCAGTTTGAATATCAAGAAAAAATGATAGAATTTCCCGATTTATTAGAGATTGTAGCAGAAAGAGCCCCTGAAATGCGATTTCGTTTCACTACTTCTCATCCAAAAGACATGAGTGACCGTACATTGGAGGTAATAGCTCAATATCCAAATTTATGTCATTATATTCATTTGCCTGTACAATCGGGGAGTAATAAAATTTTAAAACTAATGAATCGCAAATATACACGCGAAAGTTATTTGGAAAAAATTGATTCTATTCATCGTATTTTACCTGATGCAGCCATCGGGACAGATGTGTTTTGTGGTTTTCCTAACGAAACAGAAGAAGATTTTCAGCAGACTTTGTCATTGATGGAGGAAGTAAAATTTGATATGGCTTTTACTTTTAAATATTCAGAACGACCCGGAACGTATGCTGCTAAAAATTTATGTGACAACATTAGTGAAGAAATAAAAATCAAGCGGCTGAATGAAATTATCAGCTTGCAAAAAGAACTTTCGCTTCAAAGTAATCGAAATGAGGTAGGAAAAACTTTTGAAGTGCTGGTAGAAGGTTTTTCTAAACGTTCTAAAGAAAAATTTTTTGGACGCACTTCACAAAACAAAGTAGTTATTTTCCCTCGTCAAAGTAGAAAAATAGGTGAAACTATTCAGGTAAAAATAACTGATTTTTCTTCTGCTACACTTTTTGGTGAAGTAGTAGATTTTAGTTAACAAGTCAATTGGTTGTTTCGAGTTGGCGAAGTGAGAAGCATAGGATGCAAGTTTTAAGTTTGGATTTTTAAAAGTTTAGCTGATAATCAAGTGTTTGATGCTTTAAATAAAGGTGTTTCATGAAGTGTCTAACGAGTTTCGAGTAAAAATATTTTGCGAAATATGTGAATACATAACATAAGCAACAAAAAACTAGGTAATTCTCTTTGTCTCTCCCTATTATAACGAATTTTCTTTCTGAAAAGAAATAAGTTCACCAGTAAAAAGAAAGAAGAAATAAAATATCTAAAGTTTCGTACTTCGATTTAATGATTTGATGAACAAAAAATAATGAAGTTCGATTGATTATCTCTACTCTGATTATCAATATATTAACAATTTCATTTGCTCAAACTGTTTTCTGTAGCGAAGGAGCAGATGTTTTCGAAACCAGCTCTGCTGTTTTAGGGCAGTTTAATCAATCCCAACAGTTCATCAATATCCTTCTTCAATGCTTCGCATATTTCACGCAGCAATTCCAAAAATAATCCCCAAAAACGTTCGTCAAGTGTTTGCTATAAACACTCAACATTCATTACCCTGAAAAGTTCTCCCATCGATTTATAATGTTCATAGTAGTTACCCTCTTAAAATTGTAACTGCTTCTTTTTTGGGGACTTGACTCAAAAAAGTAAGCAAAAACGGTCAACTTTTTTCAGGACGTGACATTAACAATTCAAAACTCCCAACCTCGCAACTTTTCAATTATTTTTTCTGTTTATCTTTCTGGATAATCTCTACTTTTTTGGTTTTTGCCATTGTTGCATTTCGAATGTTTGTGTTTTTTACCACATTTTCTGCCAGTTCACGAAAAACAGTAAAAAGAATACTATTTTCATTCAGGGCAAGTGGCTCACCTGCATCACTTGACACCCTGATACTTTCTACTATGGGTATTTGTGCCAAAAGAGGAATGTTAAATTCTTCGGCTAACTTTTTCCCTCCTTCTTTTCCAAAAATATAATACTTATTTTGTGGCAACTCATCAGGCGTAAACCACGACATATTTTCGACCAGCCCCAGAAGTGGAACATTGATTTTTTCGTCCCGAAACATATTTATAGCTTTCCGTGCATCAGTCAATGCTACTTCTTGAGGTGTAGTAACAACAATCGCTCCAGTAATTCCTATTGTTTGTACCAAAGTTAAGTGAATATCACTGGTTCCAGGCGGTAAATCCATGATAAAATAATCCAATTTTCCCCAATAAGCATCTGTAATAAGTTGATTAAGAGCATTACTTGCCATCATACCTCTCCAAATCAACGGACTTTCAGGATCAATGAAAAAGCCTATAGAAAGAATTTTTACTCCATATTTTTCAATAGGAATAATCATATCTTTCCCATTAATATTTTCTAAGAAAGGACGAGCATCTTCAATTCCAAACATTTTGGGAATAGAAGGACCGTAAATATCGGCATCCAATAAACCTACTTTGTAACCTAAAGAAGCAAGAGCAGCCGCTAAATTCGCTGCAATTGTTGATTTCCCTACACCACCCTTCCCAGAAAAAACGGCAATAATATTTTCTACTTCTGGCAAAACGGGAGCTGGTTCGGGTACTTCTTTGGTAATCGGTGTAATGTTGCCTTTGATATCCACTTCTGGCGATACATAAGTTAAAATAGCTTGTTCTGCAGCTTTCACAACTGATTTTATAAAGGGATCATTCGGCTTATCAAAAATCAGCGAAAAACTGACTTTGTTCCCTTCAATACGAATATTATCCTGTACCATTCCAAGAGAAACAATGTCTTTCCCTTTTCCAGGATATTTTACATGAGTTAATGCGTCAAGAATTAATTTTGGGTAAATTTCCATAATTGAATTTGAATAATGTTAACCTGATTGAAATTAAAAACATAAAATACATAAACTAATTTTTGTTTCTGCCAAAGCTTCTATATGTATCACGTTCAATTTCAATATCAGGTTCAAAAAATGTTTCTCTTTTTTCTAAATTGAATTGTAAGTATTTAATTTTTAATCCTCTTTCTATCCATTGTGACTCATAAAAGGTTTGAATTTTAAGAGCAGGATCATTGTTGTCAGAATTATAAACATTATCTGTTATACATCTAACAGGATAATGATTGATTTTTACCATTTCGCAAGTGTAAGTAAACATAAAATTGCTGTCTGTTTTTAAATGAATAAGTCCACCGGGTTTAACAAATTGCTGATAAATTTTCATAAAATGAGTAGAAGTCAACCTTTTTCGAACTTTTTTCATTTGTGGATCAGGAAAAGGCAACCAGATTTCACTTACTTCGTTCTCGCCAAAAAAATAATAAACAGCTTCGATGTTGGTCCGTAAAAAAGCCACATTTTTCATTTGCTTTTCAAACGAATATTTGGCACCTTTCCACATTCGTGCTCCTTTGATATCAACGCCAATAATGTTTTTTTCAGGATAAAGTTCTGCCAGTCCAATGGTGTATTCTCCTTTTCCGCACCCTAATTCGAGAATAATTGGAAAATCATTTTGAAAAAAATCCTTGTTCCATTTTCCTTTTAAATTGAATTCGGTATTATTTCGGTAAAAAGGGTAAGCAGGAAATTGAAAAACATGAGGAAATGAATTCATATCCGCAAATTTCGATAATTTATTTCTGCTCACTTTAATTGTGTTTTTTGGGTGAAGAAATTTTTTCAACTTTCAGCCCAATATTGCTGATACCAGGAAGAACATCATTTCTCATCCCTTGAATAATCTGAAAAAGATAAGTACCACTTTGTTTAAAACAATCATTTTGCTTGTATAAGACAGGCATTTCAAAAACATTGCCTACACCGGAGCCAAGCCATTTTCCATGAATATCAGCCAAATAGCATTCTATCGTATCTTTAATAGGTAAAGTACTATGTGGCGGCTGAATGTTAAGAAAAAGCCATAAGTTCTGATAAGGATATTCCCCTCTGTTACGGATGTTTATATAGACATTATAAAGTGAAGAAGTGTCTGTGATATTTACTTGAAAAGTCAGAACACTATCTTTATTCCAGCCTTGTGGAGGTAAAGTTTTGTATTCCAGAAAAGTTTCATGATGAACGCAAGCTGTTTCTATTATTCCTACCAAAGAGAAAATTATGAGTTTACTTATCTTCTTTATTTTCATTTGTTCTATTGTTTTCTCCGTTTTTTCTCAACTTTAGTGGTTGATTGGTCGAATTTGCCTGCTTTTTCTTATTTTTTCCTTTATTTTTATGCTGATGATAATTTCTTTTTTCATCAAAGCGAGTAATATTATCTTGGCATACATAATTTTCTGTATTTTGCTCTTGTTGAGCTATTTCTTCGGATATTTGGTCTTCCAATTTGTCAGGTTTAATGCCTTGCTTATTGAGAGCTATGATTTCTTTTGCTCGTTGAACTGAAATAGTAATGAGGTTAGTCCCCATATTTTGGGCGGTGGAATAAGAAATTAATCCTTTAAACACATCGGTTTTAAAATGAAAATAAGTATTGTCTAAGGTTTCCAATTGAATTTCTTTTGAAGGGAAATCTTTTATGGCATCCTGATAAGAGTCGAGTTCGTAATTCATACAACATTTCAGCTTACAACACTGACCTGCCAATTTTTGTGGATTCAACGAAAGATCTTGACAACGGGCAGAGCTTGTGACTACTGAATTAAAATTAGTCATCCAGCTCGTACAACACAATTCTCGTCCGCAGGGACCAATTCCGCCAATATGTCCAGCTTCCTGACGAGCTCCGATTTGTTTCATTTCAATACGCACGTGAAAAGTTTCAGCAAAAACTTTTATTAATTCTCTGAAATCTACCCGTTCATCAGCAATGTAATAAAAAATAGCTTTACTGCCGTCGCCTTGATATTCTACGTCGCCAATTTTCATTTTCAGATTCATTTTTTCAGCAATCTGGCGGGCTTTAATCATGGTGCTGTGTTCCTTATTTTTAGCTTCCTTGTATTTTTCAAGGTCTGTTTCTTTCGCTTTTCGATAAATACGCTTGATTTCTATTTTCTCAGGATTAATTTTGTTTTTTTTCATTTGCAGTAAAACCAACTTCCCAACCAGTGTAACTTCTCCTATATCGTGTCCGGGAGAAGCTTCTACTGCCACCATATCTCCTTTTTCCAATGGAATCTTATTACTGTTCAGATAATAACCTTTTCGTGTGTTTTTAAATTGAACTTCAACAAGATCAGTTTCTTTTACCGACTCAGGAAGATCGCACATCCAGTCAATAGCACTCAATTTTAGGGCACTGGTACGGTAACATCCTTTTTTGTTAATATTATAACCACCAATATCTAATCTGTATTTCATATCTAAAATAAACTAAAAACAAGAATTTATTAAAAAATATCTTTTTGAAATGCCAATGTGAAATTAAAATTTATTTTTTCAACAGTCTAACTACGTTCATTAGCAAATCAAAAAATACCATTTTGGGATTTACATTGCGTTCAATATGATTTTCTGCTAAAGCAAATTCGTTCATCAACTCCTCAACATTTTGTTCGTTGATGAAAGGCGAAAAACCCAATGAAAAATCTTTTTCAAAGGAAGTCATATAATTCAATGCAGGTTCATTCAGGTTAAAAATAAAATTTTCACGAATCATTCTTTGAGCATAAGTTAGAAAATTTTTCTGTCGTTCCCTACCGCCATTCGACGTAGTAGCCATTTCTTCCGCCCAATTTTTCAAGCTTTTCAAGGCTCCGTAATCTTTTTTATTCCCCAATTTCCAAGCTAAACGCATAATCTTCACAAAATGTTCAAAATTCTGCTTATTAATATCGTCTTCATTCAAATAGGATAATGCTTTCAAGTAACTTCCTTCTGAAATCTGAGCCATATTAAAAGCCTCTCCTTCAGCAATATGTTCGTTTTTTATTAATGCTTCAATAATTTCTTCTTTACTTAAACGTGGTACTTGAATTTGCTGGGTCCGCGATAAAATAGTAGGAATTATTTTATCGGGCGAATTTGAGACCAAAAGAAAAACAGTTTTTTCAGGGGGCTCTTCAAGAATTTTCAATAATTTATTGGCAGTTTCAAGATTCATTCTTTCCGGCAACCAAATAATCATGATTTTATATTCAGCCTCATAAGTTTTTAAATTTAATTTTCTGATGATTTCTTCACTTTCGGCGGTATAAATCATTCCTTGCTTGTTTTCACTACCTATTTTAGCATACCACTTATTTTCACTGAAGTAAGGATTGTCCAATACCATTTCCCGAAATTGTGTTACGTAATCATCACAGACCACTAATTTTTTTTTCTCTTGTTTGATGATAGGGAATACCAGATGTAAATCGGGATGAATGAGTTTTTGATATTTAATGCAGGAAGGACACACGCCGCAAGCATCTGTTTCGGTTTTGTTTTCGCAGCAAATATATTGAGCATAAGCCAAAGCCAATGCAAATTTACCAATACCTTCAGGTCCACATAGCATTTGAGCATGAGGAATACGCTGTTCATTAACGCTCTGGAGAAGTCTTTCTTTTATTTTATTTTGACCAATAATTTGAGAAAACAACATAATAAAGATTTGAAAATATCCTCTATAAAATGCAAATTTACAAGATAATTTTCAATTTTCATTCGATTATGAAAGGTTAAAAAATACTTTATGCTGAGTTAGTTCATATATTTTTGCAAAATATTTTTATTCTCTTTCGATTTCTTTTAAACTGGATTCATTTTATCCAAAAATTTTTCCTAAAAAAACCGTCGACGAAAAAACAGCCGACGGGAATGTTAAAAAATTACTTGTTAATTTTTTAAATAAATACTTTCCTACAAGACAAAGGCAATGGAAGCTTTCAGCTCATCGCGAGTAAGACTATAGTTGTCGCTGTTGTTCGTATCCAGCAACCCCCAATCATAACTTAAGCGGAATTGCAAGTTTTGTAATTTTATGCCGGCACCAACACCCATTTGAATATCAAAGCGAGATTGACGACTGTCTCCATTATCATCAGTTTTGTAATAATCAATAGTTGGTGGTTCAAATGTCCCTAATGAAGAAGTCACTTTAGATGTAGTTTTTTTGCTGATACCAACATTGAAACTAGGACCCCCAAAAACAAAAACACCAACAGGAGAACCCGTAGGGATAGTAAATGCCAGCCGTACAGGAATATCAACCGAATGAAAAGTTGTGGATGTTTTTGCAGTGACCACGCCTTCATAAGTTTCCTGTTTGGTTTGATAATTATAAAACAAACCATACTGTAAGCTGAAAGGACCTTGAATTGTTAGTTCTGCTATTGGACCCACATGAAAACCATTCAGGTTTGACAAGGTGTCGCCTTCACCAATAAAAGTAGTAGAATTACTGTAACCTGCTTGCACACCAAAACCTTGTGCATTTAAACTTGAAGCAGCGATAATCGCTAAAGATGCCAACAAAAATTTCACCTTTTTCATTTGCTTTGTTTTTTAAAAGTTAATGTTAAAAATGTTTATTCCTGGAAAGAAACAAAAAATATACCATTCTTTTTAAACAGAAAAATACTTGATGAAAAATTAATGATTATCAGTATACAACTCGGCAATTGAATTATTTTTTTGTAACTTTTTCCTAAACTGAGCATTGTCAAAATAAAAAAGTATTAATGAAGCTAATAAAAAGTCTATAAAATATTGAAAATCACTCAAATATTTTATTTTTTAGTATCTGATAATTTAATTGATTGACCATTTGTTGAAGTATCCTATGGTAGTGAAAGTGAATTGTAATTATCTCCCATTAGGAATGAAATATTAGAGAATATTTGTTGATTCTTTTATTCTTTGGAAAGAGGGAACCACTGACATCGCTTTAAATCATGAATGATATTGTTCATTGTTTCGTTGATTTCAAGATTGACGGATTGTTGAATGGTATTTTCTTTGTACCAACTTATAATTTCTTTGGCTCCTTCACAGAAAGAAACTTGTGGATGAAATTCAGGAACAAACTTTTTGATTTTCGAATTGTCAAATATCATACTGTGCGATTTGTCACCAAGTAACCCATCACCCATTTCTTGATTATATTTTGCAATAATTTCTGAGGGGACATGCACCAACTGGGGTCTTACACCCAGTTCATTTGCCATAATTTCATAAATAGTATTCCAACTAAGCCATTCATCCGAAGTAATATGAAAAGCCTCGTGAATAGCATCCGTATTCCCAAGTAAACCTATTACTCCTACTGCAAAATCTTTATTATAAGTTAGTGTCCAGATAGAAGTTCCATCACCATGAACAATCACCGGTTCGCCTTTCAACATTCTATGCAGAATCGTATAACCACCGATTAAAGGAACGGTTGTTTTTCCATAAGTATGTGAAGGACGTATGATGGTGTAAGGAAAACCTGATTTTTGATATTCTTCTTCTAATAATTTTTCACAGGCAATTTTCTTTCTCGAATATTCCCAATAAGGATTGTATAGTGGTGTCTCTTCTGTAATGGGAAGTTTTTCAGGCGGTTTTTGATAAGCTGAGGCAGTGCTTATAAATACATACTGATGCGTTTTATTCTTAAAAAGTTGAATATCATTTAGAATATCTGTTGGTTCATAAGCAATAAAATCAACCACACTGTCAAAAGTCATTTCTCTGAGTGATTCTGCCACTTTTTTCGTGTCGTGAATGTCGGCAACAATAGTTTTTACTTCTTTCGTTGACTGTGTTTTTTGTGTTAATCCTCTGTTTAAGTGATAAATTTCTATTCCTTTATTAATAGCTATCTCTGTGCAGGCTGAGCTTAAATTACCTGTTCCACCTATAAATAAAACTTTCATAACGATTATTTTTATATTTCTGAAAAATTATTACAATTAATATGACTTGCTTTAGCAATGAAGAAATAAGGAAAGCCAAAAGCCACATGACAAATTTATAAGCTTTTCTTCATTTTTTTGTACTTTTGCAATTAAAATCATTAAAAATTTATTTTTATCTCATGAATGAAAATCAAATACGCAAAATACGGGAAGATTTTCCTATTTTAAGCGAAAAAATATACAATAGAAATTTAATTTATCTGGATAATGCAGCCACTACGCAAAAGCCTCGTTGTGTAGTGGAGAAAATGGAATATGCTTATTATCATTTGAATGCAAATATTCATCGTGGCGTTCATTATTTAAGTCAAAAAGCTACAGAAGCTTATGAAGAAGCTCGCAGCACTGTTGCTCAATTTTTGAATGCTGATAAACGGGAAGAGATTATTTTTACGCGTGGTGCTACTGAATCTATCAATCTGGTCGCTTTTTCGTTTGGTGAAGCTTTTTGTAAACCGGGTGATGAAATTGTGGTTTCAGCAATGGAACATCATTCCAATTTGGTTCCCTGGCAGATGCTTTGCGAACGAAAAGGAATGAAACTCCGCATAATTCCCATGAACGAAAAAGGCGAATTACAATTAGATGTTTTTCCTCATTTGCTTAACGAACATACAAAAATAGTAGCAGTGACGCATGTTTCAAATGTATTAGGGACGATAAATCCTGTCAAAGAAATCATTAAAATAGCTCACCAAAAAAATATTCCAGTGTTAGTGGACGGAGCTCAGGCAGTTCCTCATTTTGCGGTTGATGTAACAGATATGGATGCTGATTTTTATGCATTTTCAGGACATAAAATTTATGGACCGACGGGCATTGGCGTTCTTTACGGGAAAGAAAAATGGTTAAATACACTTCCGCCTTATCAGGGAGGCGGAGAAATGATTTCTACGGTTACTTTCGAAAAAACTACTTATAGTGAAATTCCGTTTAAATTTGAAGCAGGAACACCCGATTATATCGGTTCGATGGCATTGGCGGAAGCATTACTGTATGTTCAAAAAATTGGCTTAGATGTCATTGCCAATTATGAAAACGAACTACTGAATTATGCAATTAAAAGACTGAAAGAGATCGAAGGCATTCGTTTTATTGGTACAGCCGAGAGGAAATGTTCTGTTATTTCTTTTCTGATAAACGATATTCATCCTTATGATATAGGCATGATGCTCGATAAATTGGGTATAGCTGTTCGTACTGGTCATCATTGTGCCCAGCCAGTGATCGATGCTTTCGGAATTCCTGGTACAATTCGTATTTCATTTGCTTTTTACAACACGAAAGAAGAAATTGATGAGTTCATTGCTGCATTGAAACGAATTGTGCCTATGCTTGTTTCAAAAAAATAGTTTTACAAAAAAAAAGTTTTAAGCAATAGAAAAAATTATGACAATCAATGAAATTCAAGAGGAAATTATAGAAGAATTTAATCAGTTTGACGATTGGTTAGAAAAGTATTCTTTACTAATAGATATGGGAAATTCCCTTGAACCACTTGACAGTAAATATAAAACACCAGAAAATTTGATTGAAGGTTGCCAGAGTAAAGTTTGGTTGCAAGCAGAGATGAAAGATGGGAAAGTATATTTTCGCGGTGATAGTGATGCGGTATTGGTGAAAGGAATAATAGCTTTGTTAATAAAAGTGCTTTCAGGACATACTCCTGATGAAATTCTCAATGCAGATCTTTATTTTATCGATCAAATTGGGCTGCGTGAACATTTATCACCAACGCGTTCCAATGGATTACTTGCCATGCTCAAGCAAATGAAATTGTATGCGTTAGCTTTTAAATCGAAAAGCGAATGAGATTTTTACTTCTGCAATTCCACAAAATACTGTATATTTGTATTGTTTATGAATTCATCTTGTAGATAAATTTTTAAAAAATAAGTCAATTTATGTACACACTTTTAGATGGGAAACTTATTTCGGAACAAATAAAAAAGGAAATTGCTGAAGAAGTACAACAAATGATAGTAGCAGGTAAGAAGAGACCTCATCTGGCAGTTATTATTGTTGGACACGATGGCGGTAGTGAATCGTATGTAGCTGGGAAAATAAAAGATTGCGAAATTTGCGGATTTAAGTCAACTTTAATTCGATTTGAGGACGATGTTACTGAAAAAAGTTTGCTGGAAGAAGTGCAGCATTTAAATGAAGATGCTGATGTGGATGGCTTTATTGTTCAATTACCTTTACCCAAACATATTTCGGAACAAAAAATTATCGAAGCTATTGATTATAAAAAAGATGTAGATGGTTTTCATCCTATTAATGTGGGTCGTTTATGTATCGGTTTGCCTTGTTATGTTTCTGCTACACCAATGGGAATTATGGAACTACTAAAACGCTATCAAATTGAAACGAGTGGTAAAAATTGCGTTGTTATTGGACGAAGCAACATTGTTGGTAAACCAACTGCAATGTTAATGATGCAAAAAAATTATCCGGGCGATGCTACTGTAACAGTTTGTCATAGCCGTACTAAGAATTTGTCAGAAATCTGTCGCCAAGCTGATATTATTGTGGCTGCTTTGGGTCAGCCAGAATTTTTAAAAGGTGACATGGTGAAAGAGGGTGTTGTGGTAATTGATGTGGGAACAACGAGAGTTCCTTCAACTGAAACTAAATCAGGATATAAACTCAAGGGAGATGTGGCTTTTAACGAAGTTGCTCCTAAAGCTTCCTACATTACGCCTGTTCCTGGCGGAGTAGGGTTGATGACAAGAGTTTCGCTAATGAAAAATACGCTGTTAGCTGCTAAAAGAGAAATTTATCATTGATTCTTGGCATTTTCCTCGAAATAGTAAAAGAATGTAAGTGTCTAAGTATGAATGTTTTTTATGTTCCTGAACCTACATTAAGAAATACTCTTCCCGAAGAAGAATCTCAACATGCCATCAAAGTGTTACGTTTAAAGGAAGGCGAAGAAATCGTTCTGATTGACGGGAAAGGAGGCTATTACAAAGCAAAAATTACATTTCCAGATGCTAAACACTGTGAATTTGAAATTTTAGAAACAATATCTGACTTTGGCAAATTAAATTATTACTTGCATATTGCGATTGCTCCAACCAAAAACATGGAACGTTTTGAGTGGTTTGTCGAGAAAGCGACTGAAATTGGCATTAGCGAAATAACGCCCATCATTTGTCAATTTTCAGAACGTAAAGTTATTAAAATGGAACGCTTGGAAAAAATCATGATTGCTGCTGCTAAACAATCCATTAGAGCCTATTTCCCGAAATTAAATCCCTCGTGTCGTTTTGATGATTTTTTGAAGAAATATCATGCTTCGCAACAGTTTATTGCACATTGTTATTCTTCTGTCTATGACGGAGAAAAAATTCAAAAACTTGAAAAAAAGAAACTAAAAGATGTTGCTCAAAGATCTTTGGGAACCATTATTTTGATTGGTCCAGAAGGTGATTTTAGCAACGAGGAAATTAAAAAAGCGATTACTGCAGGATACATTCCGATTTCACTGGGTGAAAGTCGTTTGCGTACCGAAACAGCAGGTATCATTGCCTGTCACACTATTGCCCTCATCAATCAATAAAAAATTTCATTACTTTTTCTTTCTACAAATTTTTAAAAAACAGAAAATTACACGTGAGTAACAAACAGCGGCGTATCAGTATGAAGCACCATTTTATAAGCCAAACCTGGATTAAATAACCTTCTAATGAGATTTCGACGCGGTGAATTAAAAGCAAGAAGATGAATTTCATTTTTTGCCAGATAGTCGTCAATTAATTTTAACGAATCACCTGAGCTTATTAAATCATAATGTGTTTTGAGTTCGGGATAATGTTTCGAGAAATATTCCTTTATGCCTCCAATCATTACTTCATCCCACACTTCTTTTTTCTGAGAAACATGAATAAAATATATTTCTAAATTTTCAGAGCCAAACAGGGAAATAGTGGTATCGATAGCAATTAAATCCTTTTCATCAAAATTTGTCAAAAAAGCAATTCTTTTGATTTCTGCCGGAGAATTCAAAGATACACAGGCAGGAATAGCCAGAACTGGTGAAACACACGCTTCAATGACTTCTGCTGTGACGCTACCAATCAATTCGCTGGAAATTTTTTTGCCTCGTGTTCCCATAATGACTAAAACAGGACGATTTTTCTTACAGTAATCCAGAATCTGATCTTCAGGGATGCCTTCTTTCAATTCAAAACGAAAATCGACATTGGGTAATTCTCCTTTTGAGATACGTTCATTGATTTGGTTATTCATCTTTGCCATTTCTTCATGGGCTGAACTGATAATCCGACGCAATAATTCAGCATCACCAAATGTATAGGTATTCATGTCATCAGTAACGGAAGAAATGGTAAAAGGAGGACTGTAATAAACATTCAAAAAAACAATTTTTGCTTTTAACTTCTGTGCAAAATAAAAAGCAAAATCAATAGTTTGAGGAATCAAATCGGAAAAATCAAGTGGAACAAGAATTTGCAAGCCTTTTTCTTCTTCTCCTTTTTCTTCATCCCAGGCTTTTTCAACTTCTTCTACAATTTTTAAAGCTTTTGGTAAATCACTTTCTTTAATACGTATTCTAACGCCTACCGATAATTCAGGATGTTCCAGATTTACATTTTGAATGACTGTTTCAATTCCGTTTTCTTCTAAAACGTTCTTTATTTTTTCAGCCCGTTTTAAAGTGCGAATAGCAAGGGTTACAAATTTATCTTCCATAGTATCAAATATTTCAGATTCTTAATTTACAGTATATTAATTATTTTTTTCAAAACTTTCTAATCATTTTCAAATGTAAAATTAATATATTTTCTGAAATAAAGGCAATCACTTTGCTTTTTTTAATTTTTTCTATGAAAAATGACACCGTAAAAATTTGGAGTTAAGAATAAAAATCCACAATAATTTTATTCATAAAGTATTGATAAAAAGGAATGGCAATTTAGCGTATTCTATATCGAAAAAGATTGACTACAGAGCAGGAAGGAGAAACATTTGAGATTTTGTATGGAAAAAGTATTCGACGACTTAGGTAAATCGGATGTTTAAAGGAGCAAGGAAGGAAATTAAAGAATGGTTAGAAAGGCCATTAAGAGATCGTTATCCCATTATTTACAATTATTGGAAAATTAAACGCATCGATCGTGGGGAGATTACTTTTTTATATCATTTTACTTGATTTTCACAACTTTATGATAATCTCACAACTAAATATAAACTAAAATTAAAATTTGGGCTATAATTACTCTTAAAAACATTGTTAATGGATATACTGTTGAATAAGCTACTGCAGGAGCATCTGAGCCAGCTATAGAATTAGCATAGGCTAAAGCAGGCGGATCTGTTGTGCTTCCCGCAAGCAATCCTATTAAAGTGAAATAATTCATTTTCAAAAACTTTCTGGAAATTATTCCTATTAATAGTAAAGGAATAAAAGAAATTAAAGCAGCACATCCCATCCAAAGCAAGCCATCCGCAGAAATTACATTTTCAACAAATTTATCTCCTGCCGCAATTCCAACACTAGCAAGAAAGAGTGAAATGCCAATTTCACGTAACATGTAATTTGCACTCATCGTAGTGTAAGTAGTCAATTTTAACTTATAGCCGAAGCGTCCGATTAAAATAGCAATAATCAATGGACCACCTGCCAAACCTAATTTTACTGGCATAGGGATTCCAGGAATGTAAAAAGGAATGCTCCCAAACAAAATGCCCAATAAGATTCCTGCAAAAATGGTAATTAAAGGTGGCTCATTCAATTTTTGCAAAACATTTCCTAATAGTTTTTCTACTTGCTGAATAGCTTCTATTTCGCCTACTACCATTACGTAATCGCCTACCTGTAAAGCCAATCCAGGCGTCCCCAATAAGTCAATTCCTGAACGATTTACTCGTGTTATATTGACTCCATAGAGGGTTCTTAATTTCAACGAACCAATTGTTTTGCCATTCATTTTACTATTGGTTACTACAATTCGGCGAGAAACCAACTTCTCTTCTGAAATTTTCCAGTCCATTTCAACTTTCTCACCAATACACGAAGCAATACGAGGGATATGCTTTGCATTTGCTACCAGCAGAATTATATCGTTTTCCTGTAAAACAGTATTACCTTGAGGGATGAAAAATTCTTCATTACGCATTAATCTGGAAATGATAAAAGGATATCTAATTACTTTTTTTATTTCTCGTACTTGCTTGCCGATGGCTGATTTGTTGGTTACTTTTAAAGTAATTCTTTCCAAATTTTCTTGGTAGGATTCATTTATTTTACGCAATTGTTTATTTTCTTTTTCAAAATCAATCCTAAAAATAATTCTAAGTATGATAATGGAAAAAATGATGCCAATAACACCAATCGGGTAAGCAACTGCATACCCCAAAGTAATAGGTGGTATTTCAGTCAATTGGCCTATGTGGTGAGCATGTTGAAGAGCTTCTTGGGCTGCACCAAGTCCGGGAGTGTTGGTAATAGCTCCCGACATTATACCTACCAGCATAGGCATGGAAATTTTTTCATTTAACAAATAATATAAACCAATCACTACAGCAACGCCCAACAAAACAATACTGGTAGCTAATAAATTTAACTGAATGCCTCCTTTTTTAAAAGAAGAAAAGAAACTAGGACCAACTTGTAATCCAATAGAATACACGAACAAAATCAGTCCAAATTCTTTTATGAATTCTATTACTTCTGGATTTCCTTTGAAGCCCAAATGACCAGCAAATAATCCAACAAATAAAACAAAAGTTACACCAAGAGAAACACCGAAAAATTTAATTTTTCCAAGTAAAATTCCTGCGGTAATGACAAGAGAATATACCAGGATAATTTCTGCTACACCATTATCTACCAAAATCGATTTGATCCAGTCTATCATACATACTCCTTTAAAGTTTTAAAAAAGAAACATTTCCATGTGTTACAAAATTACACAATTTTTAAACTCTTTAAAAATTGAAATATATATTAGCTACATGATAAAAATAGATTATTTTTGTAATGAGAATAATTATAAAAAAAGAAATAATTCTGCTTGTTTAATAATTGTTTGATTTTTTATGAAAAAGAGAGTGCTTTTCATTGACAGAGATGGAACCATTTTAGTAGAGCCATCTGAAACTTATCAGGTAGATACGTTGGAACAACTTGAATTTTTGCCTGGCGTGATTCGTAATTTATATTTTATTCGTCAGAAACTTGATTTTGAATGGGCACTGGTTTCTAATCAAGATGGTTTGGGAACCTCAGCTTATCCTCAGAAAAATTTTGATGTTGTTCAACAGAAATTTTTACAAATTCTGAAAAATGAAGATATTACTTTTGATAAAATATTTATTGATAAGTCTTTACCTGAAGAATCTCTTCCTACTCGCAAACCGGGTATTGGAATGCTGACCGAATATTTTTCAGAAGATTATGATTTGCAAAATTCTTTTGTTATAGGTGATCGTTATACTGATGTGGAACTTGCTAAAAATCTGGGTTGTAAAGCTATTTTTTTAAATAATGATGAAAAAATTTTAGAGAAAAAAAAACTGACAGAATATTGTGTTTTGCAGACCAGCAGTTGGGACAAAATTGCTGAATTTTTATTTGCAGGCGAACGAACGGCTGTCGTACAACGAACCACCAAGGAAACAGATGTATATGTTTACTTAAATTTGGATGGCGAAGGTAAAAGTTCTATTTCTACAGGTCTTCATTTTTTTGACCACCTGCTGGAACAAATCAGCAAACATTCAGGTTGTGATTTAACAATTCAAGTAAAAGGTGATTTGGAAGTGGACGAACATCATACTATTGAAGATACAGCTCTTGCACTTGGTGAAGCTTTTGCAAAAACATTGTCTGATAAGCGAGGCATTGAACGTTATGGTTTTTGCTTACCAATGGACGATTCATTAAGTATGGTTGCTATTGATTTTGGAGGAAGACCATGGTTGGTTTTTGATGCCCATTTTCAGCGAGAATATATTGGTGACTTCCCAACAGAGATGATTTTACATTTTTTCAAATCGTTTAGCGATGCAGCAAAAATGAATCTTTACATAAAAGCTGAAGGTGAAAATGAACATCATAAATTAGAGTCTATTTTCAAAGCATTGGCAAAAGCTATTAAAATGGCAGTCAAGCGGGATATTTATCATTTTGATTTACCCTCAACAAAAGATGCTTTATAACTGTCTAAAAAACGCATGTTTTTCATTTGTTAAAAATCAAAAAGTTAATTTTTTAAAATATGAAGTTTTTCGTTCTGAATTTTTGGTTGTTGCTAATTTTCAATGTTTTGGCAACTTATGTAGCTGCTCAAAATTTTACTTCAAAACCACCGCGATTGGTTGTTGGGATAATGATTGATGGTTTGCAACAACGTCATATTGACCAGTTGTGGAATCGATTTGATAGTTATGGTTTCAAGCAAATTGTGGAAAAAGGTGCAATATGTAACAATATTTATTACAACCTTCTTTCAGCAGGAAATGCGTCAGACATTGCAACAGTTATGACAGGCACTACTCCTTATTATCATGGCGTGACAGGGAATCATTATTTTTCAAGAAAAAATAAGGAAGTACAATCTATTATTTACGATGAAAATGAACTTGGCATTGGAACAAAATTAACTGTTTCGGCACATCATTTATTGTCCAGCACAGTAACAGACGAATTGATGCTAAATTTTTCTCATCAATCAAAAACGTACGCAGTGGCTATTAATCCTGAAGAAGCTCTTATGCTGGCAGGACATACGGCAAATAGTGCTGTGTGGATAAGTGACGAAACAATGAAATGGATTACTACAACTTATTATTCAGATGGTTTGGCAGCAAGTGCTGATGAAATGAATGTGAATGACCAGATTAGAAAATACGCTTCTATGATTTGGGAACCGATGTATTCACCTAATACTTATCTTTATCCACCACAAGGAGAAAACAAAAAAACTTCTTTTGAATATAAACCTGACAGTAAACGGAAAAATTCTTCTCTTTTACTATTGAAAAATACGCCAACTGCAAATGCCGTTGTGGCTGACCTTGCCTATAGAATTATTAATCAGGAAAAATTAGGAACAGACGATTATCCTGATTTTCTTCTACTTCAATTTACTGTCAAAACACCTTATGAAAAAACTTCGGTCATCAATTCTGCTGAAAAAGAAGATATTTATTTACAATTAGATAAAGATATTCAGTATTTGTTGCAAAAAATTGATAGTAAAATCGGAATGTCGCAGGTGTTGGTTTTTATGTTTGGAAATCAGACCAATTTTCATACCCCCATTGAATTAGGCAACAATAAAATTCCAGCGGGATATTTTAATGGAGATCGTTCAATGGCTTTGTTGAACACTTATTTAATGGCAATTTATGGTCAAGAAAAATGGGTGGAAGGTTATTACGGGAAAAATATATTTTTAAATCGTCGAAAAATTGAAGAAAAAAAATTAAATCTTTATGATATTCAACAAACAGTGGCTGATTTTATGTTGGAATTTGAAGGTGTTCAAGCTGCTTTTACAGCTACTCAGGTTTTAAATGCGAATTCGCAAATCAATGATCAAATAATTCCTATCAGAAATTCATTTCACAAAAATTCCAGTGGTGATGTCATTCTCACTTTATTGCCTGGCTGGATAGAATTAAATGAAAATAATCAGCCTGTGGGCGAATCGAATGCTGTCATTTCTTATACACCTGTTTATTTTTATGGATGGAATATTAAGCCTCAGAAAATTAACACTTTTTATCCTGTTACCTCTATTGCCCCTACATTAAGCAAAATTTTAAATATTCCTGAACCTAATGCTTGCGTTGGAACACCAATAGAAGAAATAATTCGAGAAATAAAATAAAAGATTTATTCTGAAAAGAGAAAAGATAAGTAAAAAATTTATGAAATATAATTTTGATGAAATTATTGATCGTAGAAATACCAATGCGGTGAAAATAGAAGCTTGTCCTTCTCTTTTTGGAACAAACGATGTTCTTCCTTTGTGGGTAGCAGACATGGATTTTCGCACACCAGATTTTATTTTAGAAACCATTCGTCGTCGTTGTGAACATCCCATTTTGGGGTATACGATAATGCCAAAAGAATATTTCCCAAGTATTATTTATTGGTTAAATCAAATTCATCAATTTGAGGTAAAAGAAGAATGGTTGGGTTTTTTACCAGGAGTAGTAACAGGTTTAGCCTTAGCAGTGAAACAATTTTCCAGCGAAGGAGATGAAGTGATTGTTCAACCGCCTGTTTACTACCCATTTATGGAAGTAGTGAAAAGTAATCATCGTAAATTAGTTTATAATCCTTTGCAGGAAAGAAACGGAAAATTTGAAATGGATTTTGAAGATTTAGAAAGCAAAATTTCTTCTCGAACCAAGTTGCTTTTGTTATGTAATCCTCAAAATCCTGGTGGTAGAATTTGGGATCGAACAACCTTGCATACATTGGCTGAAATTTGCGAGCGTCATCATATTTTGATTGTTTCTGATGAAATTCATGGCGATATGGCTTTGGCAGGGAATCAACATGTTCCTTTTGCCAGCGTATCCAATAAAGCTGCACAAATCAGCATTACGCTTATGTCGCCAAGCAAAATTTTTAACATACCTTCATTGCAAGCGGCTTATTATATTATTCCAAATGAAGAAATTAGAAATTTATTCAAAGATTTTCTGAATCAGTTAAGAATAACCGATGGAAACATTTTTGCTTACATTGCGACCATTGCTGCTTACACACAAGGAACAGAATGGCGACGGCAAATGTTGCAATATGTCAATAAAAATGTGGAATATGTTATTCATTTTTTAAAGGAAGAGCTTCCACTAATTGAGCCTATGAAACCAGAAGCTTCTTTCCTGATCTGGCTGAATTGTGAAAAAATGGGAATGACCGATGAGGAATTATTTCAATTTTTTATCCAAAAAGCTGGTTTAGGACTTAATAAGGGAAAAATTTTTGGACCGGGTGGCGAGCAACATTTCAGGTTGAATGTTGCTTGTCCACGAAATGTGTTGCAGCAAGCAATGAAACAATTAAAAAGTGCGTTTGAATCATTTTAATTTTTAAAGATATGAATGTAAAAATAGAACCTCAGTGGCAAACAATTTTACAGCCAGAATTTGACAAAGATTATTTTGTTCGGTTAACTGATTTTGTAAAAAATGAATATAAAACGAGACGGATTTTCCCACCTGGTTCTTTGATATTCAATGCTTTTAATCTTTGTCCTTATGATAAGGTAAAAGTAGTTATTCTCGGTCAAGATCCTTACCCCAACGAAGGGCAGGCTCATGGTTTATGTTTTTCAGTAAATGAAAATGTAGAATTTCCACCTTCTTTGATGAATATTTTTAAAGAAATTCAAGCAGAATTTGGTAAACCGATTCCAAAAAATGGGAATTTAACTCGTTGGGCTGAGCAAGGCGTTTTATTACTCAATGCCATTTTAACTGTTCAAGCACATTTGCCAACTTCTCATCAAGGAAAAGGCTGGGAAATCTTTACTGATGCGGTTGTTCGGAAATTAGCTACTGAAAAGGAACATCTCGTTTTTATGTTATGGGGAAATTATGCTCAGCAAAAAGGTGCATTTATTGATCCAAATCGTCATCTGGTTTTAAAATCGAGCCATCCTTCACCTCTTTCTGCCAATAGAGGTTTCTTTGGTAATCAACATTTTATGCTTGCCAATCAGTATCTCAAAGCTCATGGAGAAAAAGAAATCGATTGGTAAAAAATTCTTATGCTTTTCAAAAAATAAAATGTTCGGTTGTACGTTTTTTAATAAGCATTTGACTTTAAAGTGTTTAACTTTTAATATATTTATTCAATGACTTTACAAGAGCAATTTGAAAAACAAGGGAATTTTTTGTTCAAATATCGCAGCTATTTGCCTTTGATAATTATAGTTGCAGGTTTATTGGTTTATATTTTTCCCTTATTGAAAAATCCAAATCCTTCTTTTACATCTTATACAATTTTAGTATTTGTAAGTTTAGCTATTTCATTTATTGGTTTTGCTATTCGAGTTTATACAGTGGGATATACTCCGGCAAATACTTCTGGAAGAAATACAGCTGAACAAATTGCAGATGAATTAAATACCACCGGAATTTATTCAATAGTTCGACATCCACTTTATTTAGGAAATTTTTTTATGTGGCTGGGTGCAACTTTATTAACAGCAAATGGATGGTTTGTTGTAATATTTGTATTGGTTTATTGGCTTTATTATGAAAGAATTATGTATGCAGAGGAACAATTTTTACAACGCAAATTTGGTGAAACATTTCTTCGCTGGGCAGAAAAAACACCTACTTTTATTCCTGCTTTTCATAGATTTGTTCCATCACGTTATCCTTTTAGCTGGAAAAAAGCTATGAAGAAAGAAAAAAACGGCTTAGTTGCTATTTTTATTTTACTTTTTGTTTTTTATAATATTCGGTATTCTTTCAAGAATCATCATTTTTCAATAGATTTGAATTGGATTTTTTGGGTAACACTTTTGACCGTTTTACTTTATCTGGTTTTAAAATTTCTGAAAAAGAAAACGCACATTTTAGATGAAAAGGGTAGATAAAAATAAACCTCTTTGAAAAATTTTTCAGAGAGGTTTAATAAATTTTTGAGAAATAATGTTATGATAATCAATAATTTTCCTGCCATAACTCCATGAATGCTTTTGGATGCAGACAAACAGGACAAGTTTCCAGAGCTTCTGCTGATTCATAGATGTAGCCACAATTTCTACATTTCCACCAAACTTTTCCATCTTTTTTAAAGACTTTGTCTTCGGAAATGTTTTGCAAAAGTTTAAGATAACGGCGTTCATGTTCTACTTCTACTTTTGCTACCATTTTAAAAGCAACTGCAATTTCAGAAAATCCTTCTTCTTCAGCAACTTGAGCAAAAGTTGGATATAAGTTTGACCATTCATCATATTCTCCTTCAGCAGCAGCTTTCAAGTTTTGCTTGGTATCACCAATTACACCAGCAGGATAAGAAGCGGTGATTTCAACCATACCGCCTTTTAAAAATTTAAAGAAACGTTTGGCGTGTTCTTTTTCTTGACTAGCAGTTTCCATAAAGATAGCTGCAATTTGTTCGTAACCTTCTTTTTTGGCCACGCTGGCAAAGAATTCATAACGATTGCGAGCTTGTGATTCTCCTGCAAAGGCTTTCAGTAGGTTCTGCTCAGTTTTTGTACCTTTCAATGATTTTTCCATATTTTTTATAATTAAATTGTATTTACAATAGAAATTGATTGAACATGATTTATTTGATAATATTTTTGAGTTGTTTCATTTTATTTCAATAAATTCAGATTTTGATGTGCCACAAAGTGGGCATACCCAATCGTCAGGTAAATCTTCAAATTTAACTTTTTCTTGGGCTTCATCATAAATATAACCACAAACGAGACATTTAAATTTTTTGTTCATTGAATTTATTTTAGAAGTTGATAAATTAGTTGGATTGATATAAGTAGGAGCATTTTTAGGTGATACTCCTTTTTTTATTTCTCGGTAATAAGCATAAGTTAATGGCGGCTGAGTTTCATCTATTATTTGTGCATCAACTACATCACCAATAAACAGCAAATGAGTACCCACATCAAAAGTTTGTATCACTTTACATTCTAAAAAAGCAATGCTATCATTTAATACGATGGGAACACCTGTTTGTCCATAAATAATATTATTTCCACTCATTTTATCAGTTTCTCTACCACTTTTGTAACCAAATTTGCCGATAATTTCACTGGAAGCCTCCTGCGCGAGAACTGAAACAGAGAAAACTTTATATTGATTAATAAATTCACAGGTATAATTATCTTTATTGCAGCAAACTGTAAATCGTGGAGGTTCAGAAGTTACCTGAAATACTGTGTTGGAAATAAAACCATTACCTTTTTCTTTATTTCCTGAACTTACAATATACAAACCATAAGAAATTTTAAAAAATGTCGTTACGTTCATTGAAAAAATTCGAGTTTTTATTTTTATTTTTTTGAAATATTCTTTTTTAAAATTCTAACAAACAAATTTAAAAATTAATTTCATTTGAACAATATTCTCATAAATATTTTTTCACTTGGAAATAAAAAGGATGCTTTTTTCAAAACAGCCTCTCATTAAAATGGGTTTTATTTGTTTGTATTTAATTATCTTGATCTGATTTCTTGACGCATAAATAGATAATAACTTATTGCAAACAAAAGAATAGTTCCTGCAATAAGTCCGGTTACTTGCGGCCAAACCATGAGCAAACTTTGACCAAGAGGCAGGGGTGTAGGAAGAGCACCCTCCACTTGTGACATTGTTAATGCTCCCAGACTTCTTACCGATGGCATGAGAAGAGTAATATTGGCATCACTAAAAAGCTGGCTGGGATTTAATCTCATTAAATTTAAAATTCCATTTTGAAAGTTTACGATTTGTTGTTCTGTAACCATTCCTCTTGGAGCCAAGCCTTTGGCAAGCAACTCAATAATCATATTATAAAAAACGCTGAAAAAAAGCCACACTGCAATACCTGATAAAGCAGAAGTAGCTGGTTGCCTAAAAGTTACTGAAAAAAGAATAGATAAATTAAGCCAGAAGGCGACATAAACTATACTAATTATCAAGTAAAATAATATTCGAAACAATTCATCGGAGGAAGGAGGAATTCCTAAAGCAATCAATCCGCAACCAATTACCAGCAGTCCCAATGTAAAGAAAAGAAAACTTACCACCATCAATGCAGCCATAAATTTTGCATTGATAATGTAATCTCTGTAAATAGGCTGGCTTAAGATTCTACTTAAAGTTCCTCTGTTGTATTCTGAATTAATAGCATCAAATCCTAAACTTATCCCAAGCAAAGGTGCCAGAAAACTGATAAAAATGATAAAAGGTGGCAAAGTGCCATCAGATAAAGTAAATAATTTTAGAAAAAAGAAACTGTCGCTCCCAACGCTGGCAGAAGATTTTGCAAACTGCCCCAAAGCTGTATAAAGTGACCCCATGCAGGTTAGCACAATTAATAAAATCATTACAATAAATCGCCAGCTCGTTACTTGATCTGATATTTCCTTTGAAACCATTACCCAGAAAGGATGTTTTACTTTCGTTTTTTTCATAACCGACAAGTTTGTTTCAAAAGTAGGTTGAAAATAACCAGAGAATTTTTCTGCAGAAGAAAAAGTATTATTCATCTTGATTTCCTCCTTCAAAAAATTGATTGTACACATCTTCCAAGCTGTGAGTTTCATCATTAAATACTTGTTTAGATAATGTTGGAATATCACCTGCAGCAATTAATTTTCCTTTTGAAAAAATTCCAACTGCATCACAAACTTGTTCCACCTGATGAAGATTATGAGAAGAAAAAAGAATAGTTAATCCTTGCTCTTTACGTAATCGCAAAATTAAGTCCAGAAATGATTTTACTCCTTGAGGGTCAATTCCGGAAGTTGGCTCGTCCAGAATAATCATTTCAGGATTTTTTATTAGTACATCTGCCAAACCAAGTCGCTGACGCATTCCACGAGAGTACTGTCCAGCTTTTTTATTTTCAACACCTTCCAGACCAACTAACTGAAAAAGTTCCAATGCTTTTTTTCGGGCTTCTTCTTCGGGAATGCGGTTCAGCATGGCGGTGTAAACGAGGTTATACAGTCCTGTTCTGTTATCATAAAATCCCACATCTTCAGGTAAATATCCTACTTTTCGTTTTACTTCGATAGGATAACGTGTCGGGTTGATACCACAAACTTCAACTTTTCCTTCAGTTGGTTCGGTTAATCCTAACATCATCAAGATGGTGGTAGATTTTCCTGCCCCATTAGGACCTAAAAAACCAAATATTTCCCCTTTTTTTACCGATAAATTTATCTGATCAACAGCCGTAAAAGATTTATATTTTTTTGTCAAATTAACCAATTCAACCATTATTTCGGACATAGTTACCTCCTTCCGAATTTTCTGAATAAATAAAATACGCCACCTAAAGCTGCTAATATAATGATGATTCCTATCCAGCCCCACACCATAGAAGTTTTAACCATTACTCTAAATGATATATCAGCAGTAGCTTCAGGAGTGCTGGCATTAATATTAACAATATAATCACCCGGAATAGCTTTTTTATCGGCATGTAGAGTGGCATTGACAGTAGCTTGTTCTCCAGGAAGTAATTTGTCTATTTTTGATGGTTCAAAAGTGACTTCCCATTTAGATGGAGTTGTTGCTTTCATTTCAATTCCAGATAAATCAGCGGACCCTGTATTTTTAACAACAAGTGTTACTTTCTTTTCTTTTCCAGCTGTAATGTTTGTGCTTACCAAACCTGTTGGAGTAGTGAGTTCTATGGCATAATTTCCTGTAATTACTACTTCCAGTTCTAAGTCAGCCGAAGTAGAACCTGTCACTGCACGCACTGGTATTTTGTAAGTTCCTGATTTTACTTTTGCATTAGGTTTTATATCGATGGTAATATCTTTGGTAGTATTGGGTTCCATTTCAACAGAAGTAACTTGCTTATAATCAGCATTAAAAGTAACAGTCCAACCTCTTGGGGCGTCGGCTATCAAGGCATAATGTTGTTTCTCGGCTGTCCTGTTTTTGAGCGTTGTTCTAAATGAAAAATTTGATGTTGCATTTCCCTGCATATTTGCTTGATCTGTGGTAAATTCTGTCTCGCTTGAACCTTTTTCAGTGACCGTAATCCTTAAGGTTAAAGAGGCAGAATCACCTGCTGCAACTCTAAAAGCATAAGTCCCTTTATTTACCTGAAAAGGAACTTCCACTTTTAAGGAAAGACTCTTTTTTTCTTTCGGAAGAACAGCAATTCTTCCTACTTTATACCCGTCCAGCCTCAATATGTAGTTCCAATTCCTTGGAATACCATTGATATTTATTTCTTGATTAAAAATGGATTCACCATTGTTAATAATATCAATTGTATAATCAACTGATTCTCCTGGCGAAACAAATACCTGTGTATAAGGAGTATACACTAACACGTTTTTAGAAGCAAAGGAAGTTAAAAATGAAAAGAAAATAAAAAAACATAAAAGAATCAAGTGTTGATTAAAAGATTTTTTCCATAATTTCATAAAAATTCCTCCCATTCTTTAAGTATGTTTATGTAATACGATTGCAAGTTTAGTAAATTATTTTATTTATAAATGTTAATTTTTTTAAAAAATTAAAATCGTATTTTAAAGCAAGATAAGTTGTATTTCTTTTTTATCAATTATTCTAAATTAAATTGATAATCTGCAATTTATTTATAGATTAAGAAGTTTGTTGATCAACCATGCTTTTCCCAAATAGAATGTTCTGTTTAATAATATAAAAATTTTTTCTGATTATTTTCTTTTAAAAATATTTAAAATATATTTTATGATTAAATGAAGATTTTTTTATAACTTTGAAAATCAAACAAGAAAAAAATTATTTCACTCAATAATACTCATAATCATGGGATACTATTTAAAATGTGTTATATAAAATATTTTTTATTTAATTTTTTTGAAGAAGTTTGGTTGTTATTTTAAAAAGCCATATTTTTGCACTGTAATTTTTTTCATAGTATTAGATTTTAAGGTTAACAGAAAAGATTGGTAGTCAAGCGTGACTACCTTTTCTTTTTTGTAGAACTTTTTGCTGTTTTTTTACTTCCTTTTCCACTCATCAACTTTTTCAACCTTCCTATTATTTTGTTCAGCTCTAAAAATTAAATTATTTTTGTACGAAAAATAATTTGTTATGAATATTCTCATCCTTGGTTCAGGTGGACGTGAACATGCCATTGCCTGGAAAATTTCACAAAGTCCAAAGGTTACTTGTCTGTATATTGCTCCAGGAAATGCTGGAACTTCCTCTATAGGAACCAATTTGCCTATCGAAGTAAATGATTTTGAGTCAATAAAAGAAGCTGTAAAGAATTTTCAAATTAACTATGTGATTGTGGGACCTGAAGAGCCCCTTGTTAAAGGAATTGTTGATTTTTTTCAACAAGATGAAGATTTGAAAAAAGTTTCTATGATTGGTCCTAATAAAAGGGCTGCTCAGTTGGAAGGAAGCAAAGATTTTGCAAAAAACTTTATGTTTCGTCATGGTATTCCAACTGCAAAATATTTAAGTGTTACTGCCACAAATCTGGAAGAAGGAATAGATTTCTTAAAAAAAATGCGTCCGCCTTATGTTTTAAAAGCTGATGGGTTGGCAGCAGGGAAAGGTGTAGAAATAATTTCTGAACTTGAAAAAGCTCAGGAAGAACTGAGAATAATGCTCGAAGGAAAATTTGGAACAGCAAGTCAAAAAGTAGTAATTGAAGAATTTCTTTCTGGAATAGAATGTTCTGTTTTTGTAATCACTGATGGAGAAAATTATAAAATTTTACCAGTAGCCAAAGATTACAAGCGAATTGGAGAAGGCGATACTGGTTTAAATACAGGTGGTATGGGAGCAATTTCCCCAGTTTCGTTTGCTGACGAAGCGTTTATGCAGAAAGTAGAAAAAAAGATTATTCAGCCAACTATTCAAGGGTTGTATGAGGAAGGAATTGTTTATAAAGGTTTTATATTTTTTGGATTAATGAAAGTGGACAGTGAACCTTATGTCATTGAATACAATGTTCGGTTGGGTGATCCTGAAACGGAAGCTATTATGCCTCGCATTTCTTCTGATCTGGTAGATTTGTTGGAAGGAATTACCTATTGTAATTTGAATGAAAAAAAGCTGGAAATTGATTCTCGCTTTGTAGCAACAGTTATATTGGCTTCAGGCGGTTATCCTGAAAAGTATGAGAAAGGAAAGGTAATCACTGGTTTAGAAAAAGTAAAAGATAGCATTGTCTTTCATTCTGGTACTGCTTTTAAAGATGGTAAAATTGTAACTAATGGTGGACGAGTGTTGGCAATTAGTTCCTATGGCAAAACAAAAGAAGAAGCATTGGAATTATCTTATCGAAATGCTGAAAAGATTCAGTTTGAAAATAAATATTATCGAAAAGATATAGGTTTTGATCTTTAAAAATGGGAATAATACACATAATTTCCTGGTAATCTTCTCCTTTTTTCTCTTTTTAACAAAATAATGAAAGAAATCAATCATGAAAAAAATAATTGTTGCTATTGATGGACCTTCGTCGTGCGGAAAAAGTACCATTGCCAAAGAATTGGCTCGTGATGTGGGATATGTTTATGTCGATACAGGAGCAATGTATCGAGCAGTAGCTTTATATTGTTTACAAAATGGCTGGTTAAAGGATTCTTCCCTTGATGAAGAAGCTTTAAAGAAAAATATAAAATCTCTCAAAATCGAATTTAAAACCAATGAAAAGGGAGAAACAGAAACTTATTTGAATGGCAGGAATATTGAAAAAGAAATTCGTTCGTTAGAAGTAGCAAATGCAGCAAGTCAAATCAGTACGTTAGATTTTGTTCGGAAGGAAATGGTTTGTCAGCAGCAAGAAATGGGGAAAGAGAAAGGAATTGTGATGGATGGTCGTGATATAGGAACAATTGTTTTTCCCGAAGCAGAATTAAAAATTTTTTTGACTGCCACACCTGAAATCCGTGCTCAAAGACGCATGTTGGAAATGCTGGAAAGAGGTGAAAAGGTAACTTTTGAAGAGGTTTTGAAAAACATCAAAGAACGTGATGAAAGAGATTCGCATCGCTCGGAAAGTCCTTTAAAAAAAGCAAAAGATGCTATTGTAATTGACAATTCTAATCTTACAAAAGAGCAACAACGAGAATTGGTAAAAACTTTATTTTTAGAAAAGGTGTTATCATAACAATAACGAAATTTCTTATCGTACTTTTTTCTTGTCATTTACTAAAAAATTTTATAAACTTTTTCTCTTGAAAATAGAAATAGATAAAAAATCGGGTTTTTGTTTTGGAGTTGTAAAAGCAATTGCCAAAGCCGAAGAAGAATTGGCAAAAGGGGAACCTCTTTATTGTTTAGGCGATATTGTTCACAATGAAGAAGAAGTTAAACGATTAGAAAAAATGGGGTTAATCACTATTGATTATGAACAATTTAAACAATTGCATGATGTAAGGGTTCTGATTCGTGCTCATGGCGAGCCTCCGCTTACTTATCAAATTGCTCGAGAAAATAACATTACCTTAATTGATGCCACGTGTCCTGTCGTTTTAAAATTACAATCCAGCATCAAAAAAACATATGAAGCCATTTCTTCGGAGGAACAAATTGTAATTTACGGGCAGGAAGGTCATGCAGAAGTAAGAGGATTGGTAGGACAAACCAATGATAATGCTATTGTTGTAGAAAATGAAGAAGATTTGAAAAAAATTGATTTTACTAAAAAAATTCATTTATTTTCGCAAACTACCAAAGATTTGGAAAGTTTTAACCATTTGGCAACAACTATTTCAGAAAAAATAAAGAAAAAAGAAAATTTAAAAATAAGCGATACAATTTGTCGTCAGGTGGCGAATAGAATCCCAAATATTACTAATTTTGCACGGCAACATGATATTATTTTATTTATAAGTGGCAAAAAAAGTTCTAATGGGAAAGTGCTGTTTGAACATTGTAAGAAAATAAATCCCAATACTTTTTACATTTACAATTGTAATCAAATTGATAATATGACGATTGACCTTACAAAAAAAATAGGTATTTGTGGGGCAACTTCCACACCCAAATGGTTGATGGAATGTGTAGCAGAAAAATTAAGACAAAAAGTTAATTAACAATTTTAAAGAAATTAATTGAAAAACTTATCATAATGGAATATAGTATTAAATGTATCGGTTTACTTACTTCTGGAGGTGATGCTCCGGGAATGAATGCTGCAATCCGAGCAGTAACACGGACAGCTATTTTTAATGGAATTCGTGTAAAAGCCATTTACAGAGGATATAGAGGACTTATTACGGGTGAAATTACAGAGTTTAAAACAGAAAATGTAAGTAATATTATTCAACAAGGGGGAACTATTTTAAAAACTGCCCGTTGTGATGAATTTATGGCACCTGAAGGTCGTAAATTAGCTTACAAAAACATGCAAAAAGAAGAGATTGATGCTTTAATTGTTATTGGTGGTGATGGAACTTTTACAGGTGCTCGTATTTTTGCTCAAGAATTTAATGTCCCGATTATTGGAATTCCGGGAACCATTGATAATGATTTGTATGGAACGGATGTAACAATTGGTTTTGATACCGCTTTAAATACCATCATAGAAGCGGTTGATAAGATTCGTGACACTGCTTCGTCGCATGAACGTTTGTTTTTCATTGAAGTGATGGGACGCGATGCTGGTTTTCTGGCTTTAAATAGTGCGTTGGCTTCAGGAGCAGAAGCTGCCATTATTCCGGAACGAGAAACAAAAGTAGATCAATTGGAAGAAGTAATTAAAAATGGTTTCAGAAAATCCAAAAATAGCAGTATTGTTATTGTAACTGAGAGCAAAGTGACTGGTGGAGCTAACGGTTTGGCTGCACGTATGCGAAAAGAACATCCTGAATATGATGTACGAGTAACTATTTTGGGGCATATTCAACGCGGAGGTTCTCCTTCCGTTTCTGACAGAATTTTGGCAAGCCGAATGGGAGTGGCTGCAGTTGAAGCTTTACTGGACGAACAACGCAGTGTTATGATTGGTGTTGTTAATAATGAAATTGTAAATGTGCCGTTTACAAAAGCTATCAAATATAATAAACCCATAGATGAAGATTTGCTCCAAATCATTCAGGTTTTATCCATTTAATGGGGAAAAGATGAATTCCAAACAAAACAGAAAATCGCATATTGTTTTTCCTGTTTTCCACACTTTTTTGCAACACTCTTATAAGTATTTGAATTCTATGTTCAACTTAGAAGTGCAAATTTCCTGATAATTTTTACATAGGTTTTTTTAAAACAAAACTATAAAAAACATTGCAGGGGATTGCCAAGCGGCTGGGGGTGCAAAACCCCCAAAGAGTGTTAGCCCACATTGCAGGTATTATCGAGTTAAGTACCTGTAAAAAAGTGGATGTTTTTTTGAGGAGGGGCCTTTGGGTGCCACACAATGGTACTTTTTCTTTCTCTACTCAAAAATTTAAAGCGAATTAACTTGACAGGGTCAATTTTTAGCGAAAAAACAATCAATTTCTGCAGAAAAGTATCTAAATTTTGATTATTATTAACAATCAGGGAACGCATACCCTGCAATGTGGGTTAGGATTTTTTTAATCTTTAAATTTAGCAGATAAATATTCTCTATTCAAACGAGCTATGTTGGAAATTGAAACATTTTTCGGACATTCTGCTTCACAAGCTCGTGTGTTAGTACAATTCCCAAATCCAAGTTCTTCCATTTTAGCCACCATTGCTTTAGCTCGCTTAGCTGCTTCTACTTTCCCCTGAGGTAAAAGTGCCAGATGACTTACCTTTGCAGCAACAAACAACATGGCAGAAGCATTTTTACAAGCAGCTACACACGCACCACAGCCAATACAAGTAGCAGCATCCATAGCTTCATCTGCACGATCCTTTGGAATAAGAATATTATTGGCATCAGGAGCTCCTCCTGTGTTTACTGAAATAAAACCTCCCGCTTGAATGATTTTATCAAAAGCACTTCGGTCGACAATCAAATCTTTCACAACAGGAAAAGCAGCCGACCGCCATGGTTCAACAACAATGGTATCGCCATCTTTAAATTTTCGCATGTGAAGCTGACAAGTAGTAACCTCTGTATCAGGACCGTGAGGATGTCCATTGATATACAAACCACACATGCCACAAATTCCTTCACGACAATCATGGTCAAAGGCTACAGGCTCGATATGTTCTTTAATTAATTTTTCATTCAATATATCCAGCATTTCCAAAAAAGAACTATCGGTTGGAACATTTTCTAAATTATAAGTTTCAAACTTTCCCTTAGCTTTGGCACTGACTTGCCGCCATATTTTTAAGGTAATATTTATTGTTTTCTCCATAAAAACTGATATTTTTTTAAAAAGACTTTCTGTTTCTTATTCTTTATAATTTCTTTGCTGAAGTTGAATAAATTCAAATTTGAGTGGTTCTTTCAACAAAATGGGTTCTGTATCTTCTCCGGTATATTTCCAACAAGAAACAAACGAAAATTTCTCATCATTACGCAGCGCTTCTCCCTCAGGAGTTTGATATTCTTCACGAAAATGCCCTCCACAAGACTCTTCGCGTAACAATGCATCACGAGCAATTAATTCGCCTATATCAATAAAATCAGCCAAACGCAAAGCTTTTGCCAACTCATTATTAAAATCATACTCATCTCCTGGAACATAAACGTTAGTCAAAAACTCCTTTTGAATATCTTTAATTTTTTCCAATGCAATTTGAAGTCCTTCCCTATTCCTCGACATTCCTACTAAATCCCACATTATTAATCCTAATTCACGATGAATAGAATCAACGGTACGTTGTCCTTTTATATTCATTATTTTTTTAATTCTTTCGGAAACATTTTTTTCTGCTTCATCAAATTCAGGCAAATCGGTGCCCATACGTGGAACTTGAATCTGATCAGCTAAATAGTTCTGTATAGTATAAGGCAAGATGAAATAGCCATCGGCAAGTCCTTGCATTAAAGCCGAAGCTCCCAAACGATTAGCCCCGTGATCTGAAAAATTCGCTTCACCAATACAAAATAACCCTTTTATCGAAGTTTGAAGTTCATAATCAACCCAAATACCACCCATTGTGTAATGAATAGCAGGATAAATCATCATAGGTGTTTTATAAGGATTTTCATCAACAATTTTTTCATACATCTGGAATAGATTACCATAACGTTCGCGAATCTCTTCTTCACCTAAACGTTGAATAGCATCTGAAAAATCAAGATAAACTGCCAGACCCGTATTCCCAACTCCATAACCCGCATCGCAACGTTCTTTAGCAGCACGCGAAGCAATATCACGTGGGACAAGATTCCCAAAAGCAGGATAACGACGCTCTAAATAATAGTCACGATCTTCTTCTTTCAAATCGGTTGGTTTTAGTTTCCCAGCCCGAATAGCTGCTGCATCTTCTTTTCTTTTAGGAACCCAAATACGTCCATCGTTTCGTAACGATTCAGACATTAAAGTAAGTTTTGACTGATAATCACCATGCAAAGGAATACATGTAGGATGAATTTGCACAAAAGCAGGATTAGCAAAATAAGCACCTTTTCTATATATCTGCATCACAGCGGAACCATTTGAAGCCATCGCATTGGTAGAAAGGAAATAGGTATTTCCATAACCTCCGGAAGCAATTACTACTGCATGAGCAAAATAACGTTCAATTCTTCCTGTAATTAAATTACGAGCAATGATTCCGCGAGCACGCCCCTCAATAATGACCACATCTAACATTTCATAACGAGGATACATTTTGACCGTACCACTGGCAACCTGACGACTCAAAGCCGAATAAGCACCTAACAATAATTGTTGTCCTGTTTGTCCTTTTGCATAAAAAGTACGGGAAACCTGAGCTCCACCAAACGATCGATTTTCAAGTAATCCTCCATATTCACGAGCAAAAGGTACGCCTTGTGCCACACATTGATCAATAATATTATTGGAAACCTCAGCTAAACGATATACATTCGCTTCACGCGAACGAAAATCGCCACCTTTTATCGTATCATAAAAAAGCCGAAAGACAGAATCACCATCATTTTGATAATTTTTGGCAGCATTAATTCCACCTTGAGCTGCTATAGAATGTGCACGACGTGGAGAATCCTGAATACAAAAATTCAGTACATTAAATCCCAATTCACCCAACGAAGCAGCAGCAGATGCTCCTGCCAAACCCGTGCCTACCACAATTACATCTAATTTACGTTTGTTGGTAGGATTTACCAGTTTTTGATGAGCTTTGTAGTTGGTCCATTTTTCAGCCAAAGATCCTTCTGGAATATGGGCATCAAGAATAAAATTTTCACCTTCCTGAGTTTTTTCGTTATTTTTCATATTTGGATTTATATTGATAAGCTTTTCTCTGATTTTTAAAAATTTATTGTAATATATTTACTATCAAATAATAAATAGGAACAGACATAAACATTAATACAATAATAGTAGAAACCACATTGCCAATTACTCTTATGCGGGGTAACCATTTTTTATTATTTAATCCTAAAGAATGTAAAGCACTCCAAACACCATGTGTTAAATGCAACCACAAAGCCACCAACCAAATGATATAAAGAACACAATAAATCCAATGGCTAAAAAGTGAACTTACATAAGCAGCACCATTCTGTGGATCAAAAGCTCCCGTATGTATTCCTGATAATTCAGCAAACTGCATCTTAAACCAGAAATTATATAAATGTAAAACAATGAACCCCACTATTATTACCCCTAATATCAGCATGTGTTTTGATGACCACTCCACATCAGTTGGTGTGGCTTTTACAGCATAACGAACTTCTCCACGAGCACGAAGATTCAAAAAAGATAAATATAAAGCATACAAAATATGCACTACAAATCCCAATGCCAAAACAAGTGAGCCAATTACAGCATACCAATTTGCTCCCAAAAAAGCACATATTTGATTATAACTTTCAGGAGAAATAATAACCACAATGTTCATACAACTATGGAATAATAAAAAAAGCACCAGAAAAATTCCTGAAATGCTCATGATAAATTTTCTTCCGATGGGAGAATCAATTAGCCACATAAATTTTATTTTTACTTGATTTACAATTAATTTTTAGAAAATCAAACAATTATATTTTTTAGAACTTTCTTTTAAAGTTGCCACAAAAGTACTACTTTGAACGTAAAGAAACAAAAAAATTAAAGAAAAATTTCTTTAATTTTCTTCAGCTTTGTAACAAATTTACTAAATTTCCCTTTCTGAAAAGTTGTAATTTATTATATATAAAATATACCACTTTTGAAAGGGAAATCTGTTAGAATATATTGTTGTGTGAAAGTGCTTCTGAGCTTAGGAATTAGTAATAAGTCTTTCTTAAAGTATTGCCAAATATACAATAGAATTTTGTAGGCGAGCATACAAACAAAACATGTCCTCTGGTTCTTTTTTCTTTTCTTAAATAAATAAGCCTTATCTCTTCCAAACCTATTTTTAATAAAGTACAAAAAGCATTCTCTGCTAAAGATAAATCTTTAATCGCTTATAAACTGTCTATTTACTGGCATCGGTAGTTTGTAAATCTGTTTTTATCAAATAACAACCATCCAACAGGCATTCCTTTTTCAATGCTTCTTCATCTACCAAAAGGTCTAAAAAATGTTCTTCATTTATCCGCAGAGTTAAGCATTTGCGGACAATATCTTTCTTATAAATTACTATAAGGTGAAAATTACCATATTTAATAAAAAACGTCAACATCTTAAAATTTGACATTGACGTTTTTTTATAAAATAGAATTTTTAATTCATTTAGTAACCTCTGATGGCTTTAATACCGGGCAGTACACGACCTTCGATAGCTTCAAGCAAAGCTCCACCACCAGTCGATACATAAGAAACCTTATCTGCCAAGCCATATTTATTGATACAAGCCACTGAATCACCACCACCTACCAGCGAAAAAGCTCCATTTTTAGTAGCTTCTACTATAGCTTGGGCAACTGCCAATGAACCGTGTGCGAAATTATCAAATTCAAAAACCCCTACTGGACCGTTCCATAAAATAGTTTTGGAAGATTTAATAATATCACTGAAAATTTTTTCTGTTTCAGGACCAATATCTAAACCTTGCCAACCATCAGGAATTTCATTTACAGGAACAACTTTTGTGTGAGCATCATTACTGAATGAATCGGCAATTTTAGCATCTACAGCCAAAACCATATTGACACCTTTGTTTTTGGCTTTTTCAAGCAATTTTAAAGCTAATTCAAGCTTATCATCTTCGCAAATAGAATCACCAATTTTCCCACCCAATGCTTTAATAAAAGTATAAGTCATTCCACCGCCGATGATAAGATTATCTACCTTATTTAGTAAATTTTCTATAATGTCAATTTTTGAAGATACTTTTGAACCACCCATAATAGCAGTAAAAGGATGTTCAGCATTATTCATTATTTTTTCGATGGCTGCTACTTCCTTTTCCATAAGATAACCAAACATTTTATGATTTTCGTCAAAATAATCGGCTATCAATGCAGTAGAAGCATGTGCACGGTGAGCTGTCCCAAAAGCATCATTTACGTATACATCAGCGTATGAAGCCAATGTTTGGGTAAATTTTTTCTGGCGTTCTTTTAGTTCTTTTTTTGCAATTGCAATTTCTTCTTCAGTAGCGGTTTCAGGTAAGCGAGGTTTTCCTTCTTCTTCTTCGTAAAAACGTAAATTTTCTAACATTAAAGCTTCACCTGGTTTAAGTTCAGCTACCATTTTTGCTGTCTCTTCACCTATACAATCAGGTGCAAATTTTACGGTTATTCCCAGTAATTCAGAAACGCGAGGTAAAATGTGTTTTAAAGAATACTTGGGATCAGGATTTTTTTTAGGCCTGCCCATGTGTGAAGCAATGATAACGCTTCCCCCATCATTTAAAATTTTTTTCAAAGTGGGAATTGCTGCGCGAATACGAGTATCGTCCGTAATGTTAAAATTTTCATCGAGTGGTACATTAAAGTCCACGCGTACAAATGCCTTTTTGCCGGCAAAATTAAAAGAATCTATTGTTTGCATAATCTTCAAATATTTAAAAATAATGTTTATGATTTTGTAAAAAATCAGCAAAGAACCATTTGCAAAAATAGTAAAATTATGGTTTGTATTTCAACCTTTGAAAAACCTTTATGAATCCTTAATTTTTTATTCTTATTTCATAAGCGACCGGAATTGCTTTTTTGTACAAAGCTATTACCCCACAATATTTTTCGTATGAAAGTTTAACCGCCTTTTCAAGTTTTTCCATGGGAAGCTCTTCTCCTTCAAATTCGTAAATGATTTTCATAGAAGTATATTGTTTGGGATCTTCTTCACTTACTTCTGCTTCTATTTGAATATCAAAACCTTTCAGGCCAACTCTCATTTTTTTCAAAAGAGAGACTACATCTATTCCGCTACAACCTGCGGCTGCAACTAACATCAGCTTTTTTGGTCGAGGACCTGCATCATCGCCACCTGCTTCCTTTGCCAGATCAATGGTAATAAGATGCCCATCAACTTCTGTATCGAAAATATTATTTTTTCTCCAAATTGTTTTAGTCGTATGTTGAACCATAGTTTTTTGATTTATAACTTATCTATTTAATGTTTTAACAATTTTAAAAAAAATTAGTTCAACCAACTTACTTTAGAATTGATAAAAAATTAATTGATTTTGAAATAATATTTTTTAATTTGAGAGATTTTTAGAATTTTTTTGGAAATTATTCGTAAGTATTTTATTTCATTTACAGTTTTTCCCTGTCAATATTCTTGTAAAAAAATCTTACAAAATAAAATTAGGTGATAATGCTTTTACAATCACCTAAAATCAAAAATTTATTTTATTTTTTGTGACCCCGGAGGGGCTCGAACCCTCGACCCATTGATTAAGAGTCAATTGCTCTGCCAACTGAGCTACGGAGTCAATGTTTTTTCAAGTGCAAAAATACATGAAAATCGAGGTATTTCCAAACGTATGAAAATTAAAATCAAGGGCACAAAACTTTAAAGGCTTACTGTACCGTGCTTCCGTGCACAAGTGTTACTTTTGTAAGTTGATTTTTTTAACAACTAATTAAATAAACTAAGATAACCAAAGTTTCACACTTCGTTTTTTAATGGGTTTAAAGACAGGAAAAATGAAAGTCTTGAAACCTTTCAAAATATTATATTTTCTAATTCATTTGATTGAAATCTGTTCCAATTTCAAAAATTTTTTCCCTAATTTTTTCTGATAGCATATTTTTCTGTTTTTTATAATTATACAACTATAATACTCATTTTTAATGAGATATTAGATAAAACATGCTACTTTTTTTACTTTGTTCCCAGCACTTTTTAACTGCGAAACCTTTATTAACTTACAGTTCCAAATCAACATTTATCAATTCGTGCCAGGGCAAACCCTG
>DAOOVG010000002.1:0-46197 GCA_035369865.1 Paludibacteraceae bacterium
CAAAAAAGATCAAATAAACAAACTATTTACCCGATTATTTCGCTTTTTTTGAAAATACATTACCTAATTTTGGAGGGTTTGGGATCAAATTTTTTTCATATAAAAAGCCTTATCTAAATTTTTTATTTCAGATAAGGCTTTACAGTAAAAACTGGAAAATTTAAACTGAAGAGTCCTTTTGTTGCGAAGAAGAAAAAAGATTTTTTATTTCTGAAAAACTTTGTTTTAAAGTTTGCGATATTTCTTTAAAAGTTTTTTCATTTACTTCTGTTAAGGTTCGAAATTTTTTTTCTGTTACTTCGCTCCAATTATTCATTTTATGAAGTAAATCATCTTTCATTTTTTTCAATTCTTTAATTTGCTCTTCATATTTTGTTTTCAATTCATCGGTATTTTCGTTCATTTTCTTTCCAAGCTCTGCAATTTTTTTATCCACTTCTTTTTGAATTAGTTCTCCTTTTTGTTTTAATTCTGTAATTTGATCTGCATATTTTCTTTTCATTTCATCAGTGGAATCAGTCATTTTAGCTTGAATCTGTGCAATTTTTTCGTCAATTTCTGCTTGAGTTGCTTTTGCCTGCTGTTTTAAATTCTCCACTTGATATCCATACTTTTCATTCAAACTATCCATCAATTCTTTGATTGTGGCTTCCAATTCAGCAATTTCTTTTTCAATTTCTTTCTGAAATTGCTGCATTTTTTCTTTCCAATCATTGTTTTCCATATTTTTTATAATATTAAGTGAAACATTTTTACAATTTTTTATTCGTAAATTCAAGTAATTAATGCAACTTTTTCAGGGAAAATAAAAGTAAACTTACTCATTTTTTATTATCATTTATCAGAGAATCCTTTTACTTTTCATCATTTTTTATGCCATTCTTCCTCTATCTAATAAACAGTATCTCTCTGTATTTTGGCAAGGGCCACATTTCATCATCGATAATCATTTCCAATTTGTCAATATGGTAACGTATTGCATCAAAATAGGGCAATACCGTGTCGTGATAAGCATTTGCCTTTTCTTCTTCATTTTCAATAATATTTGCCTTTTTTCTTGCTTCTATCATTTCATTTACATTTTCTTTAATAATATTAACTCGTTGAGCGATTTCACGAATTAATTCCAGTTGCATTTTGCAAATATCTTTTCCATTGTTATCAAAAGTTAAATTTTTGATTTTAGAAACATTTTCTGCCAATAAAGTTTGATACCGAATAGCAACGGGAATAATATGATTTACAGCAAGATCACCTAAAACTCTGGATTCAATCTGAATTTTTTTCGTATATGTTTCCTGTTTTACCTCATTACGAGCATAAAGTTCTTTTTCCGATAAAATGCCCAAAGAAGAGAAAATATGTACACTTTGCGGTTTAAGGTAAGCTTTTAATATTTTAGGAACACTCGTCTCGCAATCCAAACCTCTTTTTTTTGCTTCAATTTTCCACTCCTCTGAATAGTTATTTCCCTCAAAACGAATAGATTTGGAAATTTGTATATACTCTTTTACTATTTCAAAAATTGCTTGTTGTTTAGCTAATCCTGCTTCCATTTTTTTATCCACTTCTGATTTAAAATCAAGCAGTTGAGCTGCTAAAGCTGTGCTGAGAACAATCATACCTGTGGAACAATTGGCTGATGAGCCCATAGCCCTAAATTCGAAACGATTCCCTGTAAAGGCAAAAGGCGAAGTCCTATTTCTATCTGTATTGTCCAGTAAAACCTCAGGGATATGAGGAATTTTTAAATTTAATTTTTTCTTATGGTCAACAATAATGATGTCCTCGCTGTCACTTATTTCCAATTTATCCAGAACTTTTGAAAGTTGTTCACCTAAAAATACCGATATAATGGCTGGAGGTGCTTCATTTGCCCCCAGTCGGTGAGCATTTTGGGCAGTCATGATCGAAGCTTTAATCAACGAATTATTCTTGTAAACCGCCATTAAAACATTGACAACGAAAGTAATAAACAAAAGATTCTCTTCAGGAGTTTTGCCAGGTGTGAACAATCCTATTCCAGTATCGGTACTCAATGACCAGTTGCAATGTTTGCCCGAACCATTTATTCCAGCAAAAGGTTTTTCGTGCAACAATAATCTAAAACTATGCCGCCGTGCCACTTTTTTCATTATTGACATCAATAGTAAATTTTGATCAACTGACAAGTTGCATTCATTATAAATGGGGGCTAGTTCAAATTGATTAGGGGCAACTTCATTATGCCTTGTTTTTAAAGGAATACCATATTTATAAGCTTCAAATTCCAGGTCCTTCATATACGCCATTACACGTGTAGGAATTGCTCCAAAATAATGGTCTTCCAGTTGTTGATTTTTAGCCGACTCATGCCCCAATAAGGTTCGTCCTGTTAACATTAAATCGGGACGAGCAGCATACAAGTTTTCATCTACTAAGAAATACTCTTGTTCCCAGCCCAAATATGAATTAACTTTCTTGACTTTTGAGTTAAACAATTGACATACAGCAGTTGCAGCTTTGTCAACAGCATTTAATGCCTTTAACAGTGGCGCTTTGTAATCAAGTGATTCTCCTGTATAAGAAATAAAAATGGTTGGAATACATAGTGTGTCGTCCATAACAAAAGCAGGCGAAGAAGGATCCCACGCAGTATAACCTCGTGCTTCAAAAGTACTTCGAATACCGCCACTCGGAAAAGAAGAAGCATCAGGTTCCTGTTGTGCCAATAATTTCCCTGAAAATTTTTCAATCACTTTTTCACATGGTTTATCCTCAACATAATCAATAAAGGAATCATGTTTCTCTGCGGTTTTCTCCGTTAATGGCTGAAACCAATGAGTATAATGGGTAGCTCCTAATTCGATAGCCCATTTTTTCATTCCGGCTGCCACATCATCAGCAATACTTCTATCAAGCATTACTCCTTTATCAATAGCTTCATCAATAGCTTTCAAAGTCTCATCTGAGAGATATTCTGCCATTTTTGAACGAGTAAATACATATTTCCCAAAATAATCGGAAACCAATGCTGAGGGTGGCTCTACATTAATAGCTTTTTTCTTAAAAGCCTCTTCTACTGCTTTAAATCTTAATGATGACATAAACTTGTATGTTATATAATTGTAATAAACAAACTTACAAAATAATGATATTGTTTTTTATTTGACAAATTTCGGAATAAAAAATCATTAACTATCAAAAAAATGAATTTTTTTAAAGACTTTTAGGTATGATATTTGTTAATAATGCTGTATTATGTAAATGAAGAAATTAATTAAACGAGAAAGAGCCTAATAAAAAATTTTGTAAATTTAAGATAAAATAATTATGAAATATTCAAATCTCTACTTCTTCAGAAAAAAATTTTTATTTGTAATGATTTTCCCTCTTTTATTAACAAAAGGTTATTCGCAAAACGACATTAAAATTATTTATAATTTGAAATTAGGGTTGATAAATGGCGGCACCGCTACTATGATAAAGAAAGATACTCTCTATAATAATAAAAAATGTATTTATTATCTACTTGAAGGAAATACAGATGGATTAACCGATAAAATATTTTCCGTACATGAAAAATATGAAAGTATTGTAGATGCTTCTACGCATTTGCCTTATGTGGCTCTTCGTAAAGCGAAAGAACGTTCTTACCAATATTACAATAAAGTATATTTTTATCGTGAAAATGATTCTATTTATAGTGAACGCACCGGAGGCTGCAAAGTTCCAAAAGATTTGACGGATATTTTGTCTGTTTTCTTTTACTTTGTTAATACTTATGATATGGATAAAATGGAAGAAGGAAACGCCATTACCATTCCAACTATTAACGGTCATAAAATTGATGATTTAAAAATCACCTTTGTAAAAAATCAAGTTTTAAAAAATGAACTTGGTACAGAAATTTGTTATTTACTTACACCGAAAATAAAAAAAGGGAAAGTGTTAAAAAGTTCTGATGGTTTGAAGTTTTACCTTTCTCAAAAAGAAAAAATACCGATTCAAATTGAAATTGAAACCAAAGTAGGTACTTTAAAAGCCATTCCGGTAGAAATGTATTGTGGTCAAAAGCCTTTGAAATTGTATTGTTCTAAAAATTATAGAAACTAAAATTACATCTTCACTAAAAAATATCTTCTTTCTTATATGAAAGAAAGCATTCTAAGTAAATCACTTACAATGCTTTCATTGTGATTAGAAATAAATTATAAAAAGCTTTTTTAAAATTCTGAAATAACCCCCTCACAAAAATTTAAATTACCTTATATTTATCAATGTTTTCCATATCGAAAGTCTTGATAAACGTTGCATGTTTGCGAGTTTCCACTTCAGCATAATTAATATAAACTTCAGCCGATTTACGAAACATATCATTTCTTGAAGCATCAATAATCAATAAATACCCCATGATAATGTGACCTGCCATTTCGACCAATCGGCGAGCATGAAAATCAATATACTCTTGATTCTTTGTTTCAGTTACCCTGTTGATTGAATTTTCCAACAAATTCGTCATTGTTATCAATCTTTTACGAAACGAATGAAATTCTGGATTAATAGGTTGTTGCTCGTAAAAACGAATTTGATTTAAATAGGTACCTGTTGTCACATGACGAATAGCAGCAACAACTTGAAGCTGAGAAGTTCCTTCATAAATAGTAAGGATACGAGCATCACGATATAATCGCTCGCAAGTATAATCTTTCATAAATCCAGATCCGCCATGTATTTGTACACAATCGTAAGCATTCTGATTGGCATATTCGCTGGCAAATAATTTAATTACCGGGGTGAAGGCATCTGCCAATTTTTGATACTCTTTGTATTCATTTTTTTCCTCTGGTTCAAGTTTGCGTTCTTTTTCAATGGTTTCATAAGCTTTATAAATATCTACAAATCTTGTTGTTTCATAAAGCAAAGCTCGTGATGCATCCAATTTAGCTTTCATCAAAGAAATCATTTCATATATTGCAGGAAATTCGATGATAGCTTTACCAAATTGTCGCCTTTCTTTTGCATAAGATAAAGCTTCATTATAAGCTGATGTTGATAGTCCAACTGATTGTGCCCCAATACCCAAACGCGCTTCATTCATTAGTGACATCACATATTTAATTAACCCCAAACGACGAGAGCCAATTAATTTAGCTGGTGTGTTGCTGAAAACCAATTCACATGTCGGTGAGCCTTTGATTCCCAATTTATTTTCAATACGTCGTACTTTTACTGTGTTATCGTGCTTATTATCAACAACAAATAAAGATAATCCACGGCCATCAGTTGTACCTTCTTCAGAGCGAGCCAAAACCAGCTTAATATGAGCATCGCCATTGGTAATGAAGCGTTTTACTCCATTCAAATACCACATTCCATCTTTTTCGTTATAAGTAGCTTTCAGTTGAACTGCTTGTAGATCGGAACCGGCATCGGGCTCAGTTAAATCCATTGAGCAAGTTTGCCCAGCACATACACGTGGCAAAAATTCACGTTTTATATCTTCATCGGCAAATTCATTAATGGTTTCAGCACAATCTTGTAAACCCCAAATATTAGCAAAACCAGCATCAGCACGCGAAACAATTTCTGCAGCCATAACATAAGGAATTACCGCAAAATTTAATCCTCCGTATTCTCTTGGTAAGGCCATTCCATACACACCTGCTTGAATAAGGGTTTCGTGATTTTGTTGTGTTCCTGGCGCATAAATTACGCGGTTATTAACCACAGTTGGACCTGTTTGATCTATTTCTTCGGCATTTGAAGCAATAATTTCACCAGCAATTTCACCAATAATTTCCAAGATTTTCTCATAATTATCAATAGCATCCTCGAAATCGCGAGATGCATAATCATATTTATCTTTATCTATAAAATTTCGTTCTTTCAATGTTACAATTTTTTGCATCAACGGATGCGAAAGTTGAAATTTTAAAGCTGGATTATCATTAAAAAAATTCATAATAATTGTTTTTTCTCTTTGATTAATTTAAACGATAAAAAAATCTAAAATAAGTATCTCTAAATTTAGTTAGTAATATAATTATTTAATATGATGTCTGATTTCTTACTAACTAGAGAATTTTTTTCAGAAATTTTTACTATTCTTATTTACTTGGTATTTTTCTTATAATATTTAATCATCTTAGGTACCACTTCTTCAATGGTTCCTGTAATTACATAATCTGCAATTTTATTAATAGGTGCATTTGGATCACTGTTAATTGAAATAACCATTGCACTTTCCTGCATTCCCGCAATATGTTGAATTTGTCCAGAAATTCCACAAGCGATATACAATTTTGGTCTCACTGTGGTACCTGTCTGACCAATCTGACGTTCGTGTTCTGCAAAACCAGCATCAACTGCTGCTCGTGATGCTCCCACTTCGCCTCCCAACGCTTCAGCTAATTCATATAGAAGTTTAAAATTTTCAGCACTTCCTACTCCATAGCCTCCTGATACAATAACTGGGGCTGATTTTAAGTTTATTTTTGATTTTTCAATATTACGTTCCAATACTTCTATAACAAAATCTTTATCAGAAACATATTTTGCAACTTGAAGCTTATGAATTTCGCCCGTATGTTTTGAATCATATATTTCTTTTTTCATAACACCTTCACGCACAGTTGCCATTTGTGGGCGACATTCAGGATTAACAATAGTAGCAACTATGTTTCCACCAAAAGCAGGTCGAATCTGATAAAGTAAATTTTTATATACTTTGCCTGCTTTTTTATCTTCATAATCTCCAATTTCGAGAGCTGTGCAATCAGCGGTTAAGCCACTGAATAAAGCAGAAGAAACACGTGGCGCTAAATCGCGACCTATTGTCGTGGCTCCCAATAATGCAATTTGTGGCTTTTCTTGCTTGAAAAGATTAATTAAAACTGAAGCATGAGGCAAAGTAGTATAAGGTATAAATCTTTTGTCATCACATACATATAACTTGTCTACACCATAAGGAAAAACTTGCTTAGCAATATTATCTAATTGATATCCTATTGCTACGGCTTCAAGTTTGCAACCTAATTGTTGTGCGAGAGCACGTCCTTTGGTAAGTAATTCCAAACTAATATCCCTCACTACCCCATCTTCAATTTCCAAATACACAATTATATTGTTCATATTCAATTTTTCTATTAAAGAATTATAAGTTTATTGTTTTCATTTGATAGTTTAATCAATAAAAGATTATCCCAATGTATGATTGTTAATTAATTCCTTCATTAAACTGTCAATATCAGCATCATTAGCTGTTAAACGTTTACTTTCTTTTACAGTAAAAACAATATTCTCAATTTTTTTTACTTTAGTTGGTGAACCGTTCAAACCTAACCAGCGAGGATCATGTTCAATATCATTTGCTCCCCATTCAGTAAGATTTAGATAAGGATGGGTATCATATAAATCGGTATAATCAGCACCCATTTCTTGTTTTTCAGACGGTGTAGCAGCGTGTTTATATTTCATGGTAAGTTTTGCATTGCGTGGACGACACGGGGCAGCAGTACCATTAACAGTGATTAATATAGGAAGTGGACCTTTTACTATTTCTACTCCTCTTTCCAACCGACGTTTTACTGTAATACTATTTTCTGTTACTTCTAAAATATCTTCTGCATAAGTTATTTGGGGGAAACCCATTTTTTCAGCTACTTGCGGACCCACCTGTGCTGTGTCACCATCAATTGCTTGACGACCGCATAAAATAATGTCAACTTTATCGAATTTGCGAATGGCACAAGTTAAGGCATACGAAGTAGCCAGGGTATCAGAACCAGCAAATTCGCGTCCACTTAATAAATATCCTTCATCTGCCCCACGATAAAGACTTTCCCGAAGAATTTCTGCTGCACGAACAGGACCCATAGTTAAAACTTTCACAGTTGATCCTTCGAATTTACTTTTTAAGCGTAATGCCTGTTCCAATGCATTCAAATCTTCTGGATTAAAAATGGCAGGTAAAGCTGCTCGATTCACAGTTCCATCTGCTTTCATAGCGTCTTTTCCTACATTCCTTGTATCAGGTACTTGTTTTGCCAAAACTACAATATTAAAACTCATATCGATAATATTATTTCGTTAAATTAATTCCTGTTGTTTCTCTTTACACCTAATAAATCACTTTGTTTTGATAAAAAGTCAGTTAGCAAAGAGTTGTTTAAATTAAGTTTGCAAAATTAGCAGTTTTTATTGAAGAAACAAGCAATTTTATTTTATTTTCAACAATGAAGGGGATAAAAAACGCGAGGCTTGAGCAAGTCTCGCGTGTGCAATTAGGTATTAGTTTTTTAAGGTATTAAAAAGATTGTGTTGTTTAGTTAACAGTTGCAAAATACGTATTAAAAATTGAAATTTACAAGTCAAAAAATATGTTTTACAACCTATTTTTATATAATTTTTTAAAGGAAAAGAAAAAGAGACAACCAAATATGTAGCATAACCTATTTAAAATCATTAGATTAAGTTGTCTTTCAGTTGGTTTTTAACTGTTACTTGTTCTTATTATAAATAAATAAATCATTAGTTTCCCAAATGAAATTGAACATAAATTGCCTTCTTTTTCTTTATTTTTCTAATTCGGAATATATAGTTTCCCAGCTAAGTTTCACCAGCTCTGATAATTTATTGGGTAAATAAGCATTTACATCAATAGGTTGATGAATAATCATTTCAATGGTGCCTGGAGTAATTTTCAACGTCGAACGTGAAATGCGTTCAAAGCTCCCTCGAATCGTAATGGGAACAATAGGCAACGACAAATCAGTAGCAATGCGGAAAGCTCCATGTTTAAATTTTCCCAATTTACCATCACGTGTACGAGTTCCTTCTGGAAAAATCACCACGGAAACACCATTTTTCAGTTTCTTTTCAGCTTTCTTTATACTTTCTTGTGCTGCTATCGGATTTGAACGATCAATAAAAATATGACCTGCCAATTCACAGGCAGTACCTACTAAGGGTATTTTTCTTAATTCTATTTTCATCAACCATTTAAAAATGGAAGGTAGCCAACCATAAATGGCAAAAATGTCGAACAAGCTTTGATGATTGGAGATAAAAACGTAAGATTGTTTTGGATCAATATTTTCCGTACCACGTATTTTCACTTTCACAAAGCAAAGAGCACAACAAATTCGTGACCACCAACGAGCCGGAAAATAAGAAATTTTTTTATTAGGAAAAATGGGAGATAGTAGGATAGTTATTAAAGCTGTAATGATGGAAATAACAATAATTATTGGGAAGGCTATTAACCATTGATAAAGAAAAAATAGAAAATTTTTTACATCATTCATGTTTAAAAAAGAATTAGAAATTAATGTTTTCAAATTTAGGTTTCTTTAAATTCAATTTATTCAATTGACTCACAAATAAACCTGAAATCACTATGACGATTCCAAAAAGTTTTAATATAGAAAGAGGCTCTCTTAAAACCAACCATGTGAAAATAGCAGTAAAAGCCGGAATTAAATTGGAAAAAACATTACTTCGAACGACGCCTATACGCCTTAATACAGACGCAAACAATACATAAGCAACTACAGAAGCAAAAATAGCTAATAATATTAATGCTATCATAGATTCACGAGTAATTTGAATAGTTTTTATGCTCGGCAAATCAACGATCAGAAAAGTAGGAAGGAAAAATAATAATCCCAATAAACTTTGATAAAAAATTACATTCAAAGTAGAATAGTGAATAGAAATTTTTTTCAAAATAATCGAATAAAACACTCCCGAAAAAACAGCAAAAAACAGTAGAACAATTCCAAATGGTTGACTATAAAAACCACTTCGAGGTTCATAAATTACAAAACAAACTCCTATCAGCGAAACAATAATTCCCAGAATATTCCATATTCCTACTTTTTCTTTTAAAAAGAAAAAAGCAAAAATGGGCGAAAATAATGGAATAGTAGAAATGATAACAGAAGCTATGGTAGGTGAAACTTTTGTCAAACCAAAGGTTTCACCAAGATAGTAAAGATAAGGTTCAAAAAAAGCAAGTAAAACAAACCACTTAATATCTTTTTTTAAAATTCGTTGAGTTTTTCCAGTCAGTAAAATTATCAAAAGCAACAAAACAGAGGCAATAATTAATCGTAAAGTTATCAAAGTAATAGGACGAAAAGACTGTAAAGCAATTTTTGTCCAGATAAAAGACATTGCCCAAAATATCATTGCTAAAGTAATAGCAATATATAAATGAAAAGTTTTAACTTTCGCCATATTTTATAACTGTTCCCTCTATTTATTATTTTCAAAATAAAGGAGATAAAACTTTTTTAAATTGATTTGATTCTTACCTCAAAAAAACACCATTTTTCACAAAAACATTTTGAAGTATTGGAAAAATTAGTTACTTTTGTCCTCGCTATTAAAAATTCTTCCTTAGCTCAGTCGGTTAGAGCATCTGACTGTTAATCAGAGGGTCCTTGGTTCAAGTCCAAGAGGAAGAGCAAAGTTGCTTTCAGGGGCAACTTTTTTATTTTGGTCAATTTTAGCTTCCCCAACCTTCTCGATCCAGATTTCGATAATTAATTGCTTCGGCAATATGATAAGCAAGAATCATTTCTGAATCATCCAGATCAGCAATGGTGCGAGCCACTTTCAAAATCCGATCATAGGCTCTTGCTGACAAACTCAATCGTTGCATAGCTGTTTTTAATAATTCAAGACCTGATTTATCGGGCGTGGCAAATTTTCGCTGCAACTTGGTAGTCATCTGAGCATTACAATAAACTCCCTCAATATCTTTAAATCTTCTTTCCTGAATTTGACGAGCTTTAATAACCCTTTCACGGATTTTAATACTACTTTCGCCTTCTTTTATATCTGAAAGTTTTTCAAAAGGAACAGGTACAATTTCAATATGAATATCAATCCTGTCTAATAAAGGACCAGAAATACGATTCAGATATTTTTGCACGACACCCGGAGCACAAACACATTCTCGTTCTGGATGATTATAATAACCGCAAGGGCAGGGATTCATAGCTGCTATCAGCATAAAACTGGCAGGATATTCAATGGTAAATTTTGCACGTGAAATCGTAATTCTGCGGTCTTCAAGAGGCTGTCTCAACACTTCAAGAACAGAACGCTTAAATTCAGGAAGTTCGTCAAGAAAAAGTACCCCATTGTGAGCCAGAGAAATTTCACCTGGCTGCGGGAAAGTCCCTCCTCCTACTAAGGCGACATCTGAAATAGTATGATGTGGACTTCTGAAAGGACGTTCATACATCAAAGAAGTATTATTGCCAATTTTTCCAGCTACAGAATGAATTTTTGTTGTTTCAAGGGCTTCGTGTAATGTTAATGGTGGCAAAATGGTTGGGATTCGCTTTGCCAGCATAGATTTACCAGATCCAGGAGGACCTACCATAATAATGTTATGTCCACCTGCTGCTGCAACTTCTAAGGCTCTTTTTACATTTTCCTGACCTTTTACATCAGCAAAATCAATTTCAAAATGATTCAAATTTTCATAAAATTCTTGCCGCGTATTGACAATAGTAGGTTCAATATCCAAATTACCATTTAGAAAGTCAACAACCTGCTTGATATTTTCTACACCATAAACTTCCAGGTCGTTTACTACGGCAGCTTCACGGGCATTTTGCTTTGGCAGAATAAATCCTTTGAATTTTTCTTCTCGTGCTTTGATGGCAATAGACAAAGCTCCTTTAATAGGATTCAAACTTCCATCCAGCGACAATTCACCCATAATAAGGTATTGTTCTAATTGATTGGCTTGAATTTTTTCATCAGCAGCCAGCATACCAATAGCCAATGGAAGATCGTAAGCTGAACCTTCTTTGCGAATGTCTGCTGGTGCCATATTCACCACTATCTGCTTTCTGGGCATTTTATAGCCAATATAATCCAAAGCAGAAGCTATGCGTTCATGACTTTCTTTCACTGCATTATCAGGTAAACCTACCAAAAAGAAATGGATACCTTGATTTACATTTACTTCAATAGTGATAATTGTAGCATTAATCCCTTGAACTGCAGCTCCAAACGTTTTAACTAACATTGATAACGATTTAAAATTAAAATTAAATTTAAGCCATTTTTTAATTCTGACAGGCAATTGTTTTGCTATTTTTTTTAAAAGAATGGTCAAGTAATACTTTTAATGTAAACAATTGTTCAGTAAATAATTTCCCTTCGGATAAATGAAGTCGCAAAGCCAATTTCCCTTCCACTGTTGAAGTTTGAATAGGCTTCCAGTACCATTCACTTTCCAGATAAGAATTGCCACGTAAAAAAGGATTATTCCAATATAAATTATTTCCATGTTTGTTATACAACCTCATTCGTTTATCTCCTATATAAAAAGAATTTTCTGAGCCAAACCTGTTATATTGTATATTTCCTCTCAAAACAATACCGCTTGGTTTAAAAGTCATATTATCCAAACCTCGTTCACGTTCAAATCCTTGTAAAAGACCCACAGCAAAAAACAAAGTATCCAATTTTGAACGATTTTCCAGCAAATTTATTCCTAAAGAAAGATGCATTAAAACATTGTCACATACGTGAAAATCAGTATTTCGAGGAGCAGTATTGGCATAATGAAACATATATGATTGAAAATCTGCGAAAAAGTTTTCAAAGTGTTTTACTCCTGAAGCACCAACAAAGAATGATTCACGCTGGGTTGCAGTTTGATGTCCTGTCCAATCGAGCCACAAATTAAAAAAATCGGAGGAATGGTTTATTTGCCAAAACAATCCTTCTATATTCGGTTTAAAGTATTCTACAGAATCTTGAAAAAAGAAATCGGAATAATTTGTAAGGATATCAGAACGGGGAAAAGAACCTACACGCAATAAAATTTTTGGTGTAAATAATTGATAATAAGCTATTAATTTAACTTTTTCTATTGCTTTTTTTGAACCCGATATATTTAGCAAATCTGTCCCCACAAAAAAAGAATGAATATTTTCCCATTGAAAGGTTAACTGAGGAGCGACGTGCAATCCTTTCATAGTCTGATCATTCACATAAGAAGATCCTGAAAATTCGGTATTGTCAAAAAAATAATTAAAACCCATTTCCCAACCCGCTGTTTGAGCCAGAGAAATGAAATGAACAAGAAAAAACAAAAAAAGCAATAGAAAGTATTTGCGTATAAACTTCACTCTAAAAACTTTATTAAAAAATCACAAAAAAACAGATTATCTTTGTGATTTTGAATATCTTTTTATCTATTCATTAAACTACAATATCTCAATATTTCTAAACTTTTACTTTCATATTTTTTGTATGTCGAACCGTTGAGAATATAGCTCAATGTACCTATTTACAAATTTAAGTAAAATGATTATTCACCGAATTTTTCCTTGTTTTCTTCAATCTGTTCTTTCACCCACTCAATATATCTCCTCATTTTAAAATCAAACTATTTTTCTCGATAGTTACCGGAATATTCTATTTGCCATTTGAAGTTGCGAAAAGGTTTGGAGCTGCTTAATGCTTGTATCAATCTTTCCTGTAATCTTATATCTTTTACACTTTCAGCAAAATCGGTTATAATTTGATAAAATTCAGATGAAAAAAACTCCTCATCCCACTATCCAGACTTTCAGCAATTTTTTCTATTTGTTTCTCTGTGGTTTTCATGTCTTAAAAAAACATTTAATGTTAGGATAAAAAAGGTATGAAAGTATTTTCTTAAAGATTAAATTCTTTCCTATGGCCAGATTTATTATCTCTGTACAGAAAATGATAGAAATAATGAGAAAATACAAATTTCATCGGTGAATAATAAAAAAATAAAATTTTTAACAATTAAGACATTGTACTATACTTTTTTAACCAGTCTATTGCACCTTTGGTTTCCCACCAAATGGGCTGGGCGTAAGATACGTAATAATCGGCTTCATTTTCATCTCCAATTCCGTAATATTCTGCAAGTTCAACGATGGGTAAAGCTGATAAAATTTTTTTTGCTACATATTTATTTTGTTTTAAGGCTTTTTGTAATTGTTTTTTGGATTTTAAAGTATCACCCTCTTTTTTGAAAGTATATAAAGCATAATTAAAAAGAGAAAAAGCTTTGTCCTCGTTTTTAAACATTTTGAAATATTTCTCATATTTGCTATCCTCATTCAGCTCAATCAGATAAAGCATTAATTGATCTCTTACTCCTTGATTATCGTTCGGATTGAATTCTATCATTTCTTCAAAAATTTCGACACATTCTTTCTTCTTACCGAGAAGGTAAAGAATTTCAGCATGATCTCGTAAACAACGCATAAAAGGTCGAGTTTCAACAATACCCCAAAAATAACCTTTATACTCATTATATTTTTCTCCGCAAAATAAACGTCTGCCTATTTCAATACCTTTTTCATAAAAAGCATCTGCTTTTTGAATCGATTCTTCTGTATCACCTAAATATTCATAAGCTTCAATACAATCAGGGTCAAGTTGAAGTGCTTTTTCTATTTTCTTTTTTGCTATAGCAGGCGTTAAATCGTAAGCTTCATAAACAAGGTCTTGAGCTTTTTCTTTATTAGTTGATGGTTTGTTCTTGAAAGATGAAATATCCTTCCCCATAAGATCATTCAGAAATTTTTCCATTTCTTCTTCACTCTGAAAATTCTGAGATTCAAGAAGCCTTGTTAATTCAGTCATAAATTTATCTTGTTGCTTATTCATAATTTTTCTGTTTTTTAAAAGTTTACAAAAATATTTTAAAGTTTAATGCTTCTATTTTACTACCAATAAAAAACCAATGATTGATGATTTTTATTCATTCAGCTTTTTATTCTTGTTTAAAAGAGATCATTTTGTTCTTTTATACGTTAGCGTATTATCATCCGATTCCCTATTTTTTCAGAATAATATCTTGTTAGATTAACTCTGATTAAAAATACAAATGTACTTAATAGTTTGAATAAATACGTAGAAATTATTATTTTGTTCAGGTCCGACGCATTTAATTTTCCAATAATTGTAAAAGGAATTGATTGACCCAACTAACTTTTAATCATTTTGTAGCCATTAAATCTTTTGGCATGACTTTCTTCGACAAAGAAAACGTAATTTTTCGAATAAAAGAAAAGTTTTCAGTACTGTCTTTTATATCACTAAGGTAATACTTGTTTCGGTTTCTTGTTTTTACCTACATTTCTCTGAGATATAATTTTTTATAATGCTTTTAGCTTTTCCTAATTCTCACCACAAATGAAGATGAATATAGTAATTTTTTTAAGAAAAAATTCTTTATTGTCAAAATAAGATATTAAATTTCCTCTATAAATCTCATATTTCTTTTTTGTGAAGAGGCTTATAACGGACAATTATGAATATTTAGAGCAAAAGTTCTATCAGGCTGGAGCTGATTTCAACTTTCGCTTTACAAATATTAATTTCCTTTTCGAACCAATGGTTCTTCTCGGCGTTCAATTCGAATTGTCTGCTATAGTCAGTTTGCAAAACCGGAGTATGAAAATTCCACCACAAATTTAACGGCTTTACAAACAATCCGAGACTACTTTTAGTGAATCTATATTCAGGCTACAATAGGAGTTTTTTTCTTTAGATGATATTCATTATCAAATTTCTCTTCTTTCGAGAGCAATGTCCAGATGATTACAAGCTGTTCTTGTGCTGTAGCCGTAATAATTATATTATGATGCTTTTTCATTTCTTGCATGTGCCAAAAACAACAATAAAAGACAGAACCTATATTTCTGGAGGCACCCTATGCACATTCCATTAAAGTTTTGCGAAGATATTTGTTTTCATGGGTAATTTTGCGACTCTTGATTTTACCTGCGCTTTCGTCGTTGCGTGGACGGAGTCCTGCCCATGATACAAGGGCTGCTGCTGTGGCAAACAGTTTCATGTTATCGCCTATTTCTGAAATGATGATGGCTGCTGAAAGTTCTTTGATGCCACGTATTCCAAATAATATCGAGAAGGTTTTGGGATAAAGTTTGCGACATTTCCGAATCATTGAATCAACGCATTGTTGCTTTTGAAGTTGATACAAATCCAACATTTGGGTGTATTGTCTGAGCAAATCCCTGTCGCTTTGTTTGACATCACCCTCGAGAGCTTCTCGAATCGTTGATTGACCATGACTGTTAATGGTACGCCTATGAATGAGCTTGACCAACTCATAGGATGAGGTTTCACCTTTGATAAGTGCATCTACCACTTTGCGGTAACTTTTGCTGGCTACGTCGGATACATAATTGCTCAAGCGAATGTTGCAACGCTGCAAAATCATATCGATGCGTTGCTGACAATGAACTAAATCCTCGTTTATCTCGTTGATGCGCCTTCCGTATTGACGAAGACTTTGAATGTTGCCATCAGGGACAAAGCTGTCGTGAACCAACTCTTTCAGTAAAAACCTTTGCTATCCATTCGGCATCCTTTACATCGCTTTTACGTCCTAGCAGTTGTTTGAGAAACTGAGCATTGACCAAACGCAATTGAAAATCGTTTTCAAGCAAACGCCATATAGATATTCAGTAAATACCTGTGCTTCCCATACACACTTCACTTACAAAGTGTGATTTCATGACCAGACCCATCCGTTTTATTTCACGGGTGGTCACATCAAATTTTTCTTCTGTTTTTTTACCTTGTTCATCCAAGATACACATAAATATGCTATTTTTGTAAACGTCAAGATCACTGACTGTTCTTCTTGTATGAAAGTAATTTTAAATTAAACAATTGTACCTTTTGAGTACGTTAATTGCTTATAAAACAATCATAGCCTTGATTTTTATTGTGCGGTATATAAAAAATCATTTTTTTATGTATGTTTGTGTACATTTTATTTTTCTATTGTACAAGTAAATCAATCATAAACAATAATTTATGAAAGTAGCAATTTTTGGGAATATTTATCGACCTATGATCTTGCCCTGTGCTAAAATTGTATTCGATTATTTTACTCAACAAAAAATTACCATGTTGTGTGAAAGTCAACTCTATAAATTTATAAAAGAGACAAAAGAATTTGACCTACAAGGAGTTAAGGTGATTGATAATGATTTTTTTGAAGCAGATTTGGCAGTGAGTATTGGAGGGGATGGGACTTTTTTAAATACTGCTGCACGGATTGGAAATAAAGGAATTCCAATATTAGGTATCAACACAGGTAGATTAGGTTTTTTGGCCGACATTTCAAGTGAAGAAATTATTCCTGCTTTTGAAGCAATTTTAAATTCACAATATCGCATTGAAAATCGGACAACTCTTTTGGTAACAACTTCCGATGAAACAACATTTGAATACCCTTATGCTTTGAATGAAGTTTCGGTGTCAAAACAAGATTCTTCTTCAATGATCAGTATCAATGCTACGGTAAATGGCGAATTTATCAACACTTATCAAGCAGATGGCTTAATTGTTGCCACTCCAACAGGTTCTACCGCTTATTCAATGAGTGTAGGGGGACCAATTGTCGTACCTCAGGCACAAGATTTTATTTTGTCACCAGTTGCTTCACACAGTTTAAATGTACGCCCTATCATTATTCCTGATAGCTGGATTATAGAATTAGAAGTTCATAGTCGTACCCATAGTTTTTTGGCGTCATTAGATGGCCGATCGAAAGTGTTGAATCAAACTACCAAACTCATTATTTCAAAAGCTCCTTTTACCATAAAAGTTATTAAGCAAATTCATCATACTTATTTTAATACTTTAAAAAATAAATTAATGTGGGGTATGGATAAAAGAAATTAAAGCAATCTGAGAAATTTATCTATAGTCGACTCATAAAAAATTGAAAAATGAATAGTTGTTGATAATTTAATTAATTGGTTAATTGGTTGATTGTAAATAACTTATGTTGTAAATTGCAAAAAATGTCTATCTTTAAAGCAAAAAGTATACTGCAGTACAAAGATACAATGGTACTTTCAGAAATAAATAGCTTTTTTACTTCAACTGAAAAAGTGATAGAATACATTTTTAGTTTTATTCAATTCCGATTTGTACGAATTTTTCAATATAAACCTTAATCGTTAAGAGAAAAATTATTCTCTGAAAATGATAATAATACAAAATACTTAAAATTTGAGAGCCTATTGCAGGCAGATGGATCTTGCGAAAGCTGAATAAAGTAAGATAAGATAGTTTTTTGATCATTGGTCATTATGCAGATTATTTTTTTCCATATCTGATGCCTGAATTTAACTTGGCAGCCGAAGAATATTTCTTTCTTTATGTGGATAAACCAAGTATAATTATTGGTTTAAATCAAACTATTGAAAATAAGGTAGATATGGATTTCTGCAGGGCTAATGATATCTCCATTGTGCGAAGATTGTCGGATTGAAGATAAAGAGCAGATCGATATGCTTTGCAGTGGTAAATATGCTCTGCAGGAATGGAATTTCAAAATGTGATTCCCTTCGCTTCGATAGTCTGATTCTTATTTCTACCAATGCATCTCGCAAAGCATCAAATTAGGAATGAACATCCTATAACGTTTTTCTAAATTTTTTACCTTGTTCATTCAAAATGCAAACAAATACCTTATTTTTATGGATGTCAAATACATATACCTTTTTTATAAATTTTTCCGGATTAAATTGTTAAACAATTAGTTAATTTTCTTGATTGTCAAAAAATCAACTTATAAAGTTAATATTTGTACTTAGAGTACCATACGGTAAACCACTAAAGTTATGTTGCTTTTGATTTTTATTTTCATCCATTTGGAAATAGCTCGATTTTCATATACTTTTGCATCTATTTTTAAAACCTAAATAAATGATTTCAAAAATTATTGCTGAAGAACTGATTGAAAAAGTTTACGAAGCTATTAATGAAGTGGATAAAATTGCTATATTGGTTCACGTTGATCCTGATGGCGATGCTATTGGAGCTGCTTTAGGGTTGTGGCATTATTTGATGACCATTGAAAAAGAACCGGTAGTTATTTCTCCTACCTCTTTCCCAAATTTTTTAAACTGGATGCCAGGTAGCGAACAAATATTGATTTATGAAAATGATAAAACTTCTGTGGAAAAAGCTTTAGCTTCTGCAGAATTAATTTTTGCAGTTGATTTTAACGATCGCCGCCGCTTAGAAAAAATGTCGGAATTAGTGTCAAAAATTTTAGTCCCAACTATTTTAATCGACCATCATTTACAACCAGAAAAATTTGCAAAAATAACCATTTCTTATCCAGAGATTTCTTCAACCAGTGAGCTTATTTTTCGATTGATTTGCCGAATGGGCGATTTTTCAAAAATCAATTTAGCTTGTGCAGAATGTATTTATACTGGAATGATGACCGATACCGGCAATTTTACTTACAATTCAAATGATCCAGAAATTTACATTATCATTTCAGAATTAATCAAAATAGGAATTGATAAAGACGAAATTTATCGTAAAGTATTTAATACATATTCTGAAAATCGTTTGAAATTGTTGGGTTACTGTCTTTACAAAAAGATGAAAATTATTTCCACGTATCGAACTGCTATTATTTCTCTTTCCCAACAAGAATTAATTGCATTTAACTACACAAATGGAGATGCTGAAGGATTTGTAAACATCCCGCTTTCCATTGAAGGAATTGATTTTTCCGTCTTTTTGCGTGAAGAAAAAGATAAAATTAAAATTTCACTGCGTTCACAAGGAAATTTTCCTGCCAATAAGGTAGCTGCTGATTTGTTCGGAGGTGGTGGTCATTTGAATGCAGCGGGAGCCGAAAGTTATACCTCTTTAGAAGAAACTGAAAAACAATTATTGAACGCTTTGCCTGATTATTTGATGTTTTTTGATTGATATTTTTTGCTTTTATGAACAAGAAAGGTTTTAATACTGTTTTTCATAGAATAACTTTATAGAAACAAAAACAAACTATATAAAAACCTCTGTAATGATTATTGATTATCAAGCCTTATTATAAAAATAGATAATATTTGTATGAAATATGTTGTTATTTTAGGAGATGGGATGGCTGATGAGCCCATTGATTCGTTAGGAAATAAAACGCCTTTACAAGTTGCTAATAAACCCACAATAGATAAAATTGCTGCCTTAGGAAGAAGTGGAATGCTAAATACTATCCCCGAAGGATTTTCTCCGGGAAGCGAAATTGCAAACTTAAGCGTATTAGGTTATGATGTGGCTGACGTTTTTGAAGGACGTGGTTCATTAGAAGCTGCAAGTATGGGCGTCTCTTTCGAAAAAGGAGAAATGGCAATGAGATGCAATTTGATTTGTATCGAAAATGAAAAAATCAAAAACCATTCCGCCGGACATATCAGCAATGAAGAAGCTGCAGAATTAATTGAATTTCTCAATAATAAGCTTGGAAATGAAAACATTAGTTTTTATCATGGAGTTTCGTATCGCCATCTGTTAAAAATGAAAGGAGGAAACAAGAACCTCAAATGTACGCCACCGCATGATGTGCCAGGTACTCTCTTTCGAGAAGTAATGATAAAAGCTTTGTCGCCCGATGCACAAGCTACAGCAGATTATCTCAATGAACTTACACTTCGTTCTCAGCAATTGCTTGAAAATCACCCCGTCAATATAAAACGAGCTGCTGAAGGAAAAGACAAAGCCAACAGCATTTGGCTCTGGTCGCCAGGCTATAAACCAGAAATGAAAACTTTATCAGAACTTTATCATTTTAAAAAGGGTTCTGTCATTTCTGCTGTTGATCTTATTAAAGGAATTGGAGTATATGCTGGTTTAAATGTTATTCATGTTGAAGGTGCTACAGGTTTATATAACACCAATTATGAAGGAAAAGCCCAAGCAGCTATTGAAGCATTACGAACCGATGATTTTGTTTATGTTCACGTTGAAGCAAGCGATGAAGCTGGTCATGACGGTGATGTTCCACTAAAAATCAAAACAATTGAATATCTGGATAGGCGGATTGTGAAACCTATTTTTGAAGAAGTATCCAAATGGAACGAGCCTGTTACTATAGCCATTTTGCCCGATCACCCAACTCCTTGTTCTCTCAGAACGCATACCTGTGATCCTGTTCCTTTTGTCATTTATCATCCCGGAGAAACACCTGATGAAGTGACAACTTACGATGAATTTGCTGCTCGAAAAGGGAGCTACGGTTTATTAAAAGGAAATGAATTTATGAAAAACTTAATAGTGAATTCCAACTTATAGAAAAAATCAAGGAATTTGAAAATTATTATGAATTTTAAATAACAAAAATATTAAAAAACTAACAAACCTTCAGAAGGATGAAAAAAACTTTCTTATATTTGTTTCGGAGGAAAAATTAGTTAAAATCAGATTTATTCCATAAAATAATTTTATAACATAACTTTTATATAGTAAGTACTTACAAATTCTTATACGACCAAAAGGAAAAAAGAAATAATATCCAGATGAAATATTACAGCACCAACAAAAAAATAAAGAACATTACCTTACAAGAAGCCGTGGTAAAAGGTTTGGCAGATGACAAGGGGCTTTTTATGCCTGAAGAAATAAAAAAACTGCCTTCTTCTTTTTTTGATACCATGATGAACATGTCTTTACAGGAAATTTCTTTCATCGTTGCTGACGCCTTTTTTGGTGATGATGTTGATTCTCGGGCATTAAAAAAAATTGTAGACGACACATTGAATTTTGATATTCCACTTATACCTGTTGAAGACTATATTTATAGTTTGGAATTGTTTCATGGACCTACCCTGGCTTTCAAAGATGTAGGAGCACGATTTATGTCACGGTTGCTGAACTATTTTATTCAAAAAGAAGGTGAAAGAAATGTAAATGTGCTGGTAGCTACTTCAGGCGACACTGGAAGTGCAGTGGCAAACGGTTTTTTGGGTATCGAGGGAATCCATGTGTATGTCCTTTATCCAAAAGGTTTAGTAAGCTCTATCCAAGAATGTCAGTTTACCACATTAGGAGAAAACATTACCGCACTCGAAATTGAAGGAACATTTGATGATTGTCAGCGGCTGGTAAAATCAGCCTTTGTTGATCCGGAACTAAATGCTTGCTTTAAGTTGACTTCAGCCAATTCTATTAATATTGCTCGATTATTGCCACAATCTTTTTATTATTTCTATGCTTTTGCCCAATTAAGAACCATTCATCCAAAATATACTGCTGAAGAACTGGAAATGGTTATATGTGTTCCAAGTGGAAATTTTGGCAATCTTACGGCAGGACTTATTGCCAAACGAATGGGGCTTCCCGTTAAGCGATTTATTGCAGCTAATAATCGCAATGATGTTTTTTTAGAGTATCTTCAAACAGGTGAATATCATCCACGTACTTCTGTGGCTACCATCGCTAATGCAATGGATGTGGGCAATCCAAGTAATTTTGATCGAATTCTTGATTTGTATGGTTATTCTCACAAAGCTATTACCAAAGATATAAGCGGAATCAGTTATACCGATGAGCAAATTGCTGCAACGATTAAAAACTGTTTCTCTAAAAATGGTTATTTACTCGATCCTCATGGAGCTTGTGGCTATCAAGCCTTGAAAGACAAATTGTTACCCGAAGAAAATGGTATATTTTTGGAAACAGCTCATCCTGCAAAGTTTCTTGATACGGTAGAAAAAATCATTGGTGAAAAAATTAAAATCCCTGCAAAACTTCAGGAATTCATGAAAGGAGAAAAGAAAAGTATTCCGTTAAGTAAAGATTTTGAAGAATTTAAAAAGTTCTTGTTGGCAAATGCTCATTGATTTTTTCAGAAAATGACAAATAAATATTTTTAAAACTACAACAAAAATCATGTATCGCCACTCTGCTCAATTTATAAAATGATTTACCAGAAAACAAATCCATTATCCAAACCTGTAAAATCATATTTATAAGCACTAAAAAAGCAGCCATCCGAGCCACAAATAAAGCCAAAACTAACCTGCTTTAACAAAATTCCTTTTCTATCCGAAATCAATCAACAATTTCGAAAAAACAAATGCTATATTTAATAAACAAAAAACAATAAATAGCACACTAAAAAATTTGTTTTCCTTCAAGGTAAAAGCATGTGAAAATAACAAAGAAGAAATATACGCAAAAAAAGGAAGGTAAAATATTCTTTGATAAAAATTCAACAAAGAAAGAACGATAAAAAATAATAAAGAGAACACAAGAAAATTCAATCTTTTTCGAGTAGGAATAGCATTTTTTTGAAAATTGCTATAAATGCTGCCTATTATTACCAAAAGTAACAAAACAAATAAAACTCCATAAATAACTTCTACACTTATAATAGGCTTAAAAGAAAAATTATTTTCAAAATGAAAATATTGAACAAGCAATGGATACAAATCGACTTGAGGTTGAAAAACAAAATAAAAGCCAAAATAAAGAACAAAAGGGGTTAACCAACCCAATAAAGATGCCAGAAAAGTTTTCAAGGTAAAATTATGAAACTGAAAAAAACCTATCCAGAATAGAGGAATAACAAATATTAAAGAAGGCAAAAATAGACTACAAAGTCCTATTAATAAACTACCAACATAGGCTTGCTCAACTGGTTGGTTTTGATGATACATATCAAATAAAAAAAAGAAAGAACCAATGAAAAAAGTTAGCACTATTTGCAGTAGCCACATCGAATGAATACCATACCATGTTGAAATCAACATCAAGAAAATAAAAAATGGTAAAAAGGTTCTTGTGTGAATAATGGTGAAACGATTGTTTAAATGTTCAGCCAACATCCCATTAAGAATGGTCAACACAAAACTTAAAACATTGGCAATTATAATATTAACTGGAAGATTTTCCTCTAAGGTTGCCATCAACGGCGAAAGCGAAGACAGAGGAATTGGTTCTGTTTTAATAAAAAAAGAAATTATCCACAATGCCAAACAAAGCAAAATCAAAAAACCACCTAACGGAATAGTAGGAACAATAATTTTCTTAATGGGAATATTGTTTTTTTTCATAAAAGGATTCAGCTATCAGTGCATTTTGAGAAAGCAAATTTCGTAATAAGTTAGGTAATTCAATTCTATAAAGGGAGTAATTTTTTAGAACTTTACAATTTGGGGACATTACCGATTATTCGTTCCTTATTGTTTTCAGCCTGCCAAATTTATTTATTTAAAAAATAAACATTTTTTCTTGCAATTTGATATTGAGGACAAACCTCTTATATTTTAATGTAACTTTGCCTCAATTTTTCGAATCTCCTGAATCTTGAAGAAGTTTGACAGGAATATGACAGTTAACATACTGATAATCAAGATAAAAACAACTAAATCGCACTTCATTATTTCCTATCTTTCAAACCATTAAGTTGAAATATGAAACTTAAGTGGGTTAGATTTTAACTACTAAATCTATAAAGTTAGTTTATTATTTTATCCTTTTTTAAGAAAAGAAGTAAAGTTTTTTGGGGTTTTTTCGCGATACTTATATTTTTTCCCATAATGATATTTATACAGGCCATATCCATAACTTGAAATATTATCTGTACCATTCAAAATTACAGCCATATTTTTGAATTTTTTACTTTCGTAAGTGGTATTGATCAAATGACATACTTCTCTTGGAGAATAATTTTGACGAGCTATGCATATATTTATATCACTGATTCTATCCAATAGGAAAGTATCAGATACGATTCCTATTGGAGAAGTATCTAAAATAATATAATCATATTGTTTTCGTAACTCATCAATGAGTTCATCTAATCTTGAATTCATGAGTAATTCAGCAGGATTAGGTGGAATAGGACCTGCCATGATAACATCCAGATAAGGATGAATTCCCGAAGGATGAATAATATCTTTTATTTGACAATTTGAATCAGATAAAAATATAGTAATACCCTTATCTTTAGGTAATTGCAGGTATTCATCAAGCATAGGATTACGAATATCCAGTCCAATTAAGATGACCTTTTTTTTCATCAAAGCAAATGACATCGCTAAATTAACAGCTACAAAAGTTTTTCCTTCGCCACTGATTGTAGAGGTAATAAGAATAACTGGTGATTTTTTATCAGGCAACATAAATTGTAAATTGGTACGAATAAGGCGGAACATTTCTGCAATAGGTGCAGTTTTTCCTTCTTGTACTACAATTTTGTCTAATTCTTTTGTTAAGCCAATGCTTCCCAAATAAGGAACTTGTACTAATTTCTGGAATTCTTTTCTGTCAGTGATAGTATTATTAAGTATTTCTTTGAGATAAATAATACCCACAGGGAAAGCAATACCTAATATAAGAGCAATGAGGAAAATAATTAATCTACGTGGTGCAACTAAATTTCCTGTATAAGCTGCGTCAATAATCCGAGCAGAAGGTATGGTGCTTGCAAGATTCAAAGCATTTTCTTCCCGTTTCTGTAATAAAAATAAATAAAGCTCTTCTTTAATTTGTTGTTGACGTTTTATTTCAAGATATTGGCGTTCTTGCGTGGGTATGCTTTTAATTTTAGAAATAAATTCCGATTCTTGCTTTAGAAGGTTGTTTTTAGAAATTTTCAAACTATTATTAATATTTTTAATGCTGCTAATAATGGTTTGTTTTAAGCCATTAATTTGTTGTTCCATTTGAGCGATCACCGGATTGTTTTTATTGGAACTTCTTAAAATTTTAGTTCGTTCAAGTAATGCTAAATTATAATCATCGATTAATTTTACAAGAGCTACATCTTGAATACCTATATTTATTGGTAATAATTCAAATTGATTACTAGCGTCAGTTAAATAACTTTCCACATAACTTATCAAGTTGATTTGTGTTTCAATTTCAACTAATTTTTTTTGGTAATCACTTGCTGTTTCCAGATACAATTGAGCTTCAGAAGAAATATCAGTTAAATTATTTTTCTTTTTATAATTTTCAACATTTAATTCTACATCAAGCAATTCCCCACTAATGAGTTTTAAACGATTTTCGATAAAGTCGGCAGAATTCGAGAGTACCATATTTTTATCAAATGTGGCATCAAGGTTATAAAGTTCAATTAATTTATTAAGAATTACTTCTGCTTTTTTTGGAGAAGCTGATACTGTAGTAATACTAATTACATTTGAATTTTTATTTACCGTAGCAGCGGTAATAGTAGAAGAATATTTTGCAAGCAACATGCGTTGAGGATAAGTAATAATTTTTATTAATTCTCCATTTTCTAATGGTTTTATTTCTAAAAGTTTAAGTTCTCCTAAAGGAGTTGAGAATGAACCAGAAAGTTGAGACAGTTCATACTTTTTTTTAATTTTTTTACCATATTTCAAGTTGATACTATATCCTTTTTGGGTTCGTTTTAATTGAAGTGTTAATGGATATTTTAATGAATCTATAAAATTTTCAGTAACAACTAATTTAATGGGAGTTTCAGGATAAATTTCATCATATCGTAGCCCATTTTTTATGTAATATTCTGTTTGTATTTCCAATGAATCAATTACTTGCTTAATGAGTGTTTTAGAAGAAAGAACTTGAATTTCATCTTCAACTTCTTTAGAAATTCCCATTAAACCAACATTATTAAATAATGTCATGTTCGACAACTCCGGGGTGGTATTTTGATTTCTGAGTAAGATAGTAGCCTGGACTTGATATTTTGGATGAGCAATTTTTAAATAAAATATAGCTATTATAAAACAAAATATAATAGAAACAAGGAACCATGGCCATTTATTTAGGTGTTTTTTAATAAGTTCTCTTAAATTAATAGTATCATTATTATTTTCAGAGACTGGAGGGACAATATTATTGTTTTCCATATTTTTGATTTTTCTATTTTGTGAAAAATTATTTATTTGCTAATGCTATAAATCACTGTTACTAAAGTGGCAATGGTAGAAAGAGTTGATAAATATAAAGGAATATTTTGAGCTGAAATATTTCTTACTACATTTGGTTCCACATAAAGAATATCGTTTTGCTGCAAATAATAATATGGAGAAGTAAACAAATCGGTAGAATTAAGATTTAAACGGACAAACTCTAATTTTCCAAGGTTTTCTCTTATGAGTAATACATTTTCTCTTTTTCCATAAATGGTCATATCGCCAGCTAAACCTAAAGCATCCAACACAGTAACCCTTTCATTATCAATAGGATATTGTCCTGGTCGCAAAACTTCGCCCAAAATAGTAACCTTATAATTTAAAAATTGAATGGTAACAATAGCATTTTTTAAATATGAAGATAAAAGTTCATTGATATGTTGGATAGCTTGTGATTTAGTTAAACCTGCTAATTTAATCTGTCCAATAATGGGAAAATTAATATAGCCATTTACATCTACCAAATAAGATTGTAACACTGGTGCTGCATAAATTTGAGCACTTCCAGGAGATGCATAAGAGACTATGGGTAAATTAAATGGCGCTACTGCTTCGGGATCAATACCTGAAACTGTAATTGACAACATATCACCTGGGCAAATTCGTGCTTCATGAATTGTTTTAAAAGATTGATTAATGGTTTCAGCAGACTGTTCATCAAGTTCATAAAAATAAGCAATTTTTTTCTGTGAAACACAACTGGTGAATAAAATTAAAATGCTTATCAATATTATTATTCTTTGATAGATTTTTTTCATACTTTTGCTTGCTATGGATTTTTAGTGATTTATATTTTAATAAACTTACATAAAATCTAATAAGGATTTTTTATAAATATTCTTCGATTAATTTGATTTTTTCCTCTATTAAATGTTTTTCTTCTTTGAGTGCCTCAATCTTTTTTTCTAACTCAGATATTACTTTGTCCCCTTTTTGGGAAGAAGAAGAAAAAAATCCTAAATTATTTTCATATGTGGTAATTTCAGATTTTAGATGCTCATTGGATTTCATCAATTTCTCTCTTTCCTGATATAATTTGTTAGGACTTTTTGAACGCATATTTTGTAAGTTATTTTTAAAAATTTCCAATTTTCGACTTACAAAGTCAATGTTCAGTTCATCATATTTCTTTTCGATAGCTAAACGAAATTCTTTATAAATTTTATCTTTTTCTTTAAAAGGAACATGCCCAATCGTATACCATTCGTCTATCAAAGCTCGTAAAGCCAACAATGATACTGAAATATTCTCTGTTTTTTGAAAAGCATTAATCCTTGCAATTAAATCCCTTTTTTTTTCTAAATTTTCTATCTCAGAGTTTTTTTGATTATTATTAACTTTCTTTTTTTGTTCAAAAAAATAATCGCAAGCTGAAATGAACCGTTTCCATAAATCATCAGAATATTTTTTAGAAACTGGGCCAATATTTTTCCACTCTTTTTGGAGTTGAATCATTTTTTCAGCAGTATCTTGCCAATTGGTACTATCTTTTAAAGCTTCTGCCTGTTCGCATAAGACCAGTTTCTTTTTATAATTCTCAGCATAAGTATTTCGTATTTGTTTGTAAAATTCAGCTTTTGCTGTAAAAAAAGTATCACACGCTTTTCTATATCGTTCAAAAATTTTTTGATTCATTTTCTTAGGAGCAAAACCTATGGTACGCCATTCTTTCTGAAGAGTTAATATGTTTTTAGTAGCTTCATTCCAATCATTGAAACTTTTTAAATTAGTGAAGTCGATCATCTCAATTTTTTCGCAAATGACCATTTTTGTAATTAAATTTTCTTCTTCTTTTTTCTTGATAGACTCGAAATAGGATTGATGTTTTTTATTGATAATAGTGGAAGCATTTTTAAATCGTTGCCAAATTTGTTCACGTAACTCACGTGAAACAGGGCCTATTTCGTGCCATTCTTCATGAAGTTTTTGTAATTTCTGAAAAGCAATAATGACATCAGTTTCTTCCTTTTCAAGTTTTTCTGCTGCTTCACAAATTTGAACTTTGGCTTCTAAATTTTTTCTGAAATCGTACTCTTTTAGTTCGTTGTTGATTTTAATTAAATCCCAAAATGCTTCCTGAATAGCATTGTATTTTTTTTGTAGAGTATTTAAATTTGCAGGAGGTACTAAACCTATAGTCCTCCATTCTTGTTGTAAAGCTTTAAATTCATTGATATGCGTAGAAACATCATCTTTGCTTTCACTTAAAGCTTTCATTTTTTCAAGAATTTCTTGTTTTTTTGCCAGGTTTTCATTGAGATTTTTTTCTATGTTAGCTTGATAATGAGCTTTCTTTTCACGAAATTCGGCAAGAAGCGATTTGAAATTTTCTTCTATTTTATTTTTCTCATTTATTAAATTTTCTTCCTCAACTTCTTTATTCTCAGAATTTTTTTGTTCTTCAGTTTCTGATTTTAATTTTTTATAAAAGTGTTGCTTAATGTGTTCAACTTCTTCCTTAATTTCTTCTATATTTTGGTTAAGACGTTGTTTCAAAGCATCTACTAATTCTTCTAAGGTATAAGAAGAATAGTCAATCTCTGCATTATTATTAATTGTTGAATTGTTATTAGAAATTGATTCATTTAAAATGGAAGATTTTGCCGGAACCGCTTTTCTTTCTTCAGTTTGATCTGTATCATTTATTTCTATTAGAGAGGATTCAATAGTATCGATTTCTTTTTTATCCATAAGGTTTTCCGGATAATTCACATTGTCGAGCAGGTTCATTTACAATAAAATTTTAGAAATGTCGCAATCTACTTCAAATATAAAATATTAACAGTTTATTGTTTTAATAATTAGGACAAAAATACGATATTTATTTTTAATATTCATAATTTTATAAATATAAAATTATCTCTCCTTTGCTGTGGAATGTTTTAAAATCTTGATTTAAAACATAAATGATTGATATTTCGCCCTTCAAAAAGCAAGGGTAAAAACATGTAAAAAAGCAAAAAAGCAACATATTATTTTTAATATTTCACTAAAAATGAGCAGATTAGTTTTATAATTAAAAAAACAAAAAATAGACTATTTACTAAAGTTAGAAAAAAATTTCTGAAATTGAAATGGATTTCAATGGAAACAGATAAGAAAGTGTAAACATTTTGTGAGGCTTCAAGGCGTTGAAACTAATGGAAAGTTTTTCAAAGGTCAAGAGTTTGATACTAAGGTTAATTCGGGAATAAAATTAACATCAGAATTTTCATTAGAAATAAACATTATGACCTAAACGAGAATTATATTGCATATAAAATTTCACACATTCTTTAATTAAGTAAGAATTTCTTACTTTAGCGGACAATAAGGATTCATCTTAGAATTTTTTTAATGACAAATTTGGGATAAAAATAAAGCTCACTCTGCTTTTTGTCGTAAAGTGAGCTTTTAGTAAAGTTTTCTGCTTTTATAATAATTCAAAACTCCGTTTAACAAAATTTGCAAGTGGTTCGCCTTTGAGTAAATTGTTTGCCAATAAAGCCAAATCGATCAACTGACGAATAGGCTTATATTGATTAGCAAAATTAGTCACAATTGTTTTTTTCTTTTCTTTCAATTCGTCGAGCTCTTTTTGCAAGTCTTCCAATTCAGCTTTTTCTTCAGCAGGAATTTCTTCTTCTTTTTTATCTTTGTGACTTTCTTTTAACTGATGGTATTTTTCACTTTTTTCTTTCAATTCTGCCTCGATAGGTTCCAATTCTTCCTGGCAAAAGGAATTTATTTCATTTAAGATTTTATCAATCAAAGGATGAGCTGTGTTGATAACAAGATTGAAACTTTCGGGCATTTCGCCATAAAATTGCATCATACCTCCTTCGATAGCCGACATTTGTTTCATCCTTCGTAAAAATTCATTTTGCGTAATGAAAACAGGTGAATCATTTGTCTTTAAATGTTCAAACGTAATAATGAAATTAGTTTTATCCATCGCTGGCAGTTGTGAATTAAAAGCAATGGAAAGTGTTTCTTGTTGATCCTCTGTCAAAGGTACTTTTTCAATTTCTTCTTTTTGAATCAATTTATCAATTACATCGCTGTCAACTCTAACAAATCGGCTCTTTTCCCATTTGTTTTCCAACTGACTAATCAAGTGCATATCCAGTTGACCATCCATTAATAAAACATCGTAACCTTTATCTTTGGCTTGCTGAATGTAACTGTATTGTTCATTCGCATTTGTGGCATATAAATAAATCAAATTCCCATTTTTATCTTTTTGATTATCAGAAATAAGTGATTTATATTCATCAAAGGTAAAATATTTTCCATCCACATTTTTGAACAAAGCAAATTTTTCAGCTCTTTCGTAAAATTTTTCATCGGTCAACATGCCATACTCTATAAAGAGTTTCAAATCTTCCCACTTTTGTTCAAACTGAGCACGATCATTTTTGAAGATTTCTTGAAGTCGGTCGGCTACTTTTTTGGTAATGTGGTTAGAAATTTTACGAACATTTGCATCACTTTGTAAATAACTTCTGGAAACATTCAATGGAATATCCGGTGAATCAATTACGCCGTGAAGCAATGTCAGATATTCCGGAACAATATTTTCTACATGATCGGTCACATAAACCTGGTTGCAGTAAAGATGAATTTTATTTCGTTGAATATCAATGTTATTCTTGATTCTTGGAAAATACAAAATTCCTGTCAAATGGAACGGATAATCCACATTGAGATGAATGTAAAAAAGTGGATCCTCATTCATCGGAAACAATTCATGGTAAAAGTTAAGATAATCTTCTTCTTTTAACTCTTCTGGTTTCTTAATCCAGGCAGGTTCTGTATTATTAATAATATTGTCTTTATCGGTTTCTACATATTTACCGTCTTTCCATTCTTTCTGTTTCCCAAATGCAATAGGAATGGGCAAAAATTTACAGTATTTGTTTAAAAGTTCTTGAATTCTATTTTCCTCCAAAAATTCTTTATTGTCTTCATCAATATGCAAAACCACATCAGTTCCTCTATCTGCCTTAATTGTTTCTTCAAGAATATATTCAGGATCGCCATTGCACGACCAGTGTTGAGCCGTAGCACCTTCTTTATAGGATAAAGTGAAAATCTCAACTTTTTTTGCAACCATAAATGCCGAATAGAAACCTAATCCAAAATGTCCAATTAGTGATTGAGCATCATTTTTATATTTTTCAAGAAATTCTTGAGCGCTCGATAAAGCAATTTGATTAATATAATTGTCAATTTCTTCGGCAGTCATCCCTACACCTCTATCGCTAATAGTAAGTGTTTTTTTCTTTTTATCAATAGAAATTCTAATGGTGAGATCACCTAATTCGCCTTTGAATTCACCGATAGAAGCAAGAGTTTTCAACTTTTGTGTCGCATCAACAGCATTTGCAACCAGTTCACGAAGAAAAATTTCATGTTCACTGTATAAGAATTTCTTAATTACGGGGAAAATATTTTCACTCGTTACCCCAATCTTTCCTTTTGCCATGTCTTTTAATTTTAAAATAAATTTTACAAAATGAGATAATTATTTTTTGCCTTAAAATTTTTGCAAAAAAAGTGCCATAGAGGATTTGGTGACAGAATGTCAGAATTTAATTAGCAATACTTTCAAAAAAGGAAGGTTTTTTTATCTTAGTTATATTGTTATGAAATTGACGGATATGATAAAAATATTGTAAAAAATTTTGTAAATTTGTGCCGAAAAAAATAATTTAAAAAAGAAAAATGTAATTTTATGAACACAATTACGAAAACCATCACAATGAATGATGGAAGAGAAATTACGATTGAAACAGGTAAGCTGGCAAAGCAAGCAGATGGAGCAGTGATGGTTCGTATGGGAAATACGATGTTATTGGCAACAGTTTGTGCTGCTGAAGATGCGATTGAAGGCACTGATTTTATGCCTCTTTCCGTAGATTACAAAGAAAAATTTGCAGCTTTTGGTCGATTTCCAGGTGGCTTTTTACGTCGTGAAGGTCGCCCTTCTGACTATGAAGTTTTAATTGCACGATTGGTGGATCGAGCCCTTCGACCTTTGTTTCCCGATGATTTTCATGCAGAAACATTTGTAAATATTATTCTTTGTTCCGCTGATGGTGAAGATATGCCTGATGCACTGGCTGGTCTGGCTGCTTCCGCTGCACTTGCAGTTTCGGGTATTCCTTTTAAAGGACCTATTTCAGAAGTTCGTGTGGCACGCATTAATGGTGAATTTGTTATTAATCCTACTTTTAGTCAACTTGAAATAGCTGATATGGATATTATTGTAGCAGCCACAATGGAAAATATTGTCATGGTAGAAGGTGAAATGAAAGAAGTGAGTGAGGAAGATTTGTTGAATGCTATGAAAACTGCTCATCAGGCGATAAAAATACAATGTCAGGCTCAGTTAGAATTAATGAAAGAAGTTGGTAAAACTGAAAAGCGAATATATAATCACGAAGAAAACGATGAAGAGCTTAAAAAAGATATTTGGGCTAAAACGTATGACAAAGCTTATCAAATAGCTGTTTCGGGAAATAATGACAAACATTCTCGCACTGAAAATTTTGAAGCAATTATTAATGATTATATTGTAACGCTCGACCCTGAAGTTGCTGAGGCTAAAAAACTTTTGATTGACAAGTATTATCACGATGTTCAAAAAGAAGCGATGCGTCGTGCAATTCTTGATGAAGGGAAACGTTTGGACGGACGCCATACAACTGAAATTCGTCCTATTTGGTGCGAAGTTGATTATTTGCCTGGCACTCACGGTTCTGCGATATTCACACGCGGTGAAACGCAGGCATTAGTCACAGTTACACTTGGAACCAAAATGGATGAAAAATTAATTGATGAACCATTGATTCAAGGAAAAGAACGTTTTATGTTGCATTATAATTTTCCACCCTTTGCTACAGGTGAGGCACGTCCTTCACGCGGAGTAGGACGCAGAGAAATTGGTCACGGTAATTTAGCTCTTCGTGCTTTGAAAAACATACTTCCAGAAGATTATCCCTATGTTATTCGGGTTGTTTCTGATATTTTGGAATCCAATGGTTCTTCTTCTATGGCTACTGTTTGTGGCGGAACTCTGGCATTAATGGATGCTGGTGTCCAAATTAAAAAACCTGTTTCTGGAATTGCTATGGGTTTGATTTCTGAAAACAAGGGAGAAAAATATGCAATTTTATCTGATATATTAGGCGATGAAGATCATCTTGGTGATATGGATTTCAAAGTTGCAGGAACAAAAGATGGCATTACTGCCACACAAATGGATATCAAAGTAGAAGGACTTTCTTATGAAATTCTTGAAAAAGCTCTTCAACAAGCAAAAGAAGGAAGGTTATTTATCTTGAATAAAATGCTGGAAACTATTCCCGAACCACGACCAGATTTCAAACCTCATGTTCCTCGTATTGTAATCATGTTCGTTCCCAAAGAAATGATTGGAGCTATTATTGGACCTGCTGGGAAAATTATTCAAAATATTCAACTCGAGACAGGCGCTACCATAACTATTGAAGAAATTGGAGATCAAGGACGTGTTGAAATTGCAGCAACCAACAAAGAAGCTATTGAGGCAGCAGTTGCCAAAATTAAAGGTATTGTAGCTATACCTGAAGTGGGAGAAACTTACATAGCAAAAGTCAAGTCAATTATGCCGTATGGTATTTTTGTTGAATTTTTACCTGGCAAAGAGGGTCTGTTGCATATTTCAGAAATTGATTGGAAACATATTGATAACATTGAACAATTGGGCATTAAAGAAGGAGACATGATTGAAGTTAAACTTTTAGATATCGATGAAAAAACTGGAAAATTCAAGTTATCTCATAAGGCACTATTGCCGCGTCCTTCAAGAGACGAAAAACCTCTAAGAAAAAATAACACAATGAGAAAATAAATGATTTTTTAATTTATTTAGCAGTAAAAAAGCCTCGTACATTGACGAGGTTTTTTTATCCTATTTAAAGTTCAAATAATTTAAAAAAGATTCTTATAATTTTAATTCTAAGTATAAATAAATATTCTTTAATAAAAATTATGAGAAATTTAGAATTGAAATTATTCAAAGTATTATTCTGTATGAATAAATAAAAATCAAATTATTATCACTTTACGTGTATTTTTTTAATTTACTTTTTTATTAATAAAAGCTATAATAAATTCATAAAAGGAACTTTATTGAAAAAAATACTTTTAACTCGTTGTCAATAAAAAAAAATATTACTAACTTTGCAAGCCGTTTCGGTCAGATTAAAGTAAATAGAAATCAACTTGATAAAAAATTTAAAGTAAAATAAAAGATGCCTACCATTCAACAGTTAGTTAGAAAAGGAAGAAGTGAAATTTTTAAGAAAAGTAAATCACCTGCTTTGGATGCGTGTCCACAACGTAGAGGTGTATGTGTGCGTGTTTATACAACTACACCTAAAAAACCTAATTCAGCTTTACGTAAAGTAGCACGTGTACGTTTAACAAATCAAAAAGAAGTAAATGCATATATTCCTGGCGAAGGACATAATTTGCAGGAACATTCAATAGTATTGGTGCGAGGTGGACGTGTTAAAGATCTTCCAGGTGTTCGTTATCATGTCATAAGAGGTACTTTAGATACTGCTGGCGTAAATGGACGTTTACAGAGACGTTCAAAATATGGTACAAAACGTCCTAAAAAGAGTCAAGCTGCTACGGCAAAGAAAAAATAAATAAAATATTTATAAACATTTAGATAAAAAAATTGTTGAAGAGTTTTTATTTTTAAAAGTTGAGTAAATGATCATTTGATCGTTGAAGATTTTAAAAAACAACTAATAAGTAAATTTAAAAATGAGAAAGTCAAAACCCAAAAAAAGGATTGTTTTACCTGATCCAGTTTATAACGATCCAATGGTAACAAAATTTGTAAATCATTTAATGTACGATGGCAAAAAGTCAATTGCTTTCGATATTTTTTATAATACACTTGAAATTGTAAAAAATAAATTACCCCACGAAGAAAAGTCGTCATTGGAAATTTGGAAAAAAGCTTTGGAAAATGTAACGCCTCTGGTAGAAGTTAAATCAAGACGTATAGGTGGCGCAACTTTTCAAGTTCCTACAGAAATCCGACCAGATCGGAAGGAATCAATTTCAATGAAAAATTTAATTCTATATGCTCGTAAAAGGGGAGGTCATTCAATGTCAGATAAGTTGGCTGCAGAAATTGTAGATGCTTACAATAATCAAGGTGGCGCTTTCAAACGTAAGGAAGACATTCACCGTATGGCTGAAGCTAATAGAGCATTTGCACACTTTAAGTTTTAAAAGTATTTAAAAAGAAGACGAGTTATTAATGGCTAATGCGGATTTAAGCTATACAAGAAATATTGGTATCATGGCACACATCGATGCCGGAAAAACTACTACTTCTGAACGTATTTTGTATTATACAGGCTTGACTCACAAAATGGGTGAAGTGCATGATGGTACAGCAACAATGGATTGGATGGAACAGGAGCAGGAACGTGGTATTACTATTACTTCTGCTGCTACTACAACTTATTGGAATTATGGAGGTCAAAAATATAAAATCAATTTGATTGACACCCCGGGGCATGTTGATTTTACGGTTGAAGTTGAACGGTCTTTGCGAGTACTTGATGGTGCTATAGCTACTTTTTGTGCAGTAGGGGGTGTAGAACCTCAATCAGAAACTGTGTGGCGTCAAGCAGATAAATATAAAGTTCCTCGTATTTGTTTTGTAAATAAAATGGATCGGTCAGGAGCTGATTTTTTTGGCGTGATTCGACAAATTAAAGAAATACTGGGAGCTAATCCTTGTCCTATTCAAATTCCTATCGGTGTTGAAGAAAAGTTTAAAGGAGTGGTCGATTTGATCAAAATGAAAGCTATTTTCTGGCATGATGAAACGTTAGGAGCAGAATACGAGGAAGAAGAGATTCCTGCTGATTTAATCAATGAAGCCAAAGAGTGGAGAGAAAAGCTGCTGGAAAAAGTAGTTGAATTTGATGATGCTTTAATGCAGAAATATTTTGATGATCCCCTTACAATTACCGAAAAAGAAATAAAGGCTGTTATTCGTAAAGGTACACTTTCAAGAGAAATTTATCCAGTGATTTGCGGATCTGCTTTTAAAAACAAAGGTATTCAAACCATGCTGGATGCGGTATGTGCGTATTTGCCAAGTCCGTTGGATAATCCAGAAATTGTAGGGAAAGATCCACGTTTTTTAGATAAAACAGTGATTCGTCACCCTGATCCAAATGAACCTTTATGTGCATTGGCATTTAAAATTGCAACGGATCCTTATGTAGGGCGTTTGTGTTATTTTCGAGTTTATTCAGGAAAAATTGAATCAGGTTCATATGTGTATAATCCCAGAACTAATAAAAATGAACGTATTTCCCGGATTTATCAAATGCACTCAAATAAACAAAATCATATTGATGTGATTTTTGCCGGTGATATTGGTGCAGGTGTAGGTTTTAAAGATATTAAAACGGGTGATACACTATGTGACGAAAAACATCCTATTATTTTAGAATCGATTGATTTCCCTGAGCCAGTAATTGGAATTAGTATTGAACCTAAAACTCAGAAAGATTTAGATAGATTAAGTGTAGGACTTTCTAAATTAGCTGAAGAAGATCCAACTTTTCAAGTAAAAACAGATGAACAGTCGGGACAGACTATTATCAGTGGCATGGGCGAGTTACATCTGGAAATTATTCTGGATCGTTTAAGACGAGAATTTAAAGTAGAATGTAATCAAGGACGACCACAAGTTGCTTATAAAGAAGCCATTACTAAACCTGTTGAAATCAGAGAAGTTTATAAGAAACAAACAGGCGGACGTGGTAAATTTGCTGATATAATAGTAAGGGTTGAACCTGCAGATGTTGATTTTGAAGGAAGTTTACAGTTTATTGATTTAGTGAAAGGTGGAAATATTCCAAAAGAATACATACCTGCTATTCAAAAAGGGTTTTTATCGGCCATGAAAAATGGCGTTTTGGCAGGTTTCCCTGTTGACAAATTAAAAGTAACAGTTTTAGATGGTTCTTATCATCCTGTTGACTCTGATCAGTTATCTTTTGAAATTTGTGCTCAAATAGCTTTTAAAAATGCTTGTATTAAGGCAAATCCTGTCTTGCTGGAACCTATTATGAAGTTAGAAGTGGTAACCCCAGAAGAAAATATGGGAGATGTGATAGCTGATTTGAATAAGCGAAGAGGACAAATAGAGAATACAGAATCCAGTCATACGGGAGCCCGTATTATAAAAGCCAAAGTACCTTTGGCAGAAATGTTTGGATATGTTACGGTTTTGCGTACTATTACTTCGGGTAGAGCAACTTCTTCTATGGAATTTGATCATTATGAAGAAGTGAGCAATTCTATCGCAAAACAAGTAGTTGGAGAAGCAAAAGGAAAAGTAGAATTATTAAATTATTAATATAATTAATTATGATTCAGAATTTTTTTGTTAGCAAATGACTCTTAACAAAAATTATTCTGAAATTTATAAAGAAAACTATGAGTCAAAAAATTAGAATTAAATTAAAATCTTATGATTACAATCTGGTTGATAAATCGGCTGAAAAGATTGTAAAAACGGTGAAAGCAACCGGAGCTGTAGTAAGCGGTCCAATACCACTGCCAACGCATAAACGTATATTTACAGTGAATCGCTCTACTTTTGTCAATAAAAAATCAAGAGAGCAGTTTGAGCTTTCTTCTTACAAAAGATTGATTGATATTTACAGTTCAACAAGTAAAACAGTTGATGCATTGATGAAACTTGAATTGCCAAGTGGAGTAGAAGTGGAAATAAAAGTTTGATAGAATTTTTTAATTCAATACATAATATAAAATGTATAATCAATGACCGATCCCACGCAAGTGGTTAAGGGTCTTAAATTAAATTTAAAATGCCAGGATTAATAGGTAAAAAAATTGGGATGACTTCCGTTTTCAGTGAGAATGGGAAAAATGTTCCTTGTACAGTAATTGAAGCAGGTCCTTGTTTTGTTACACAAGTAAAAACAAAAGAAAAGGATGGATATAAAGCTGTTCAGTTAGGTTTTCAAACAAAAAGTGAAAAGCACACCATTAAATCAGAAATGGGACATTTCAAGGTTGCGGGAGTTTTACCACAAAGACATTTGGTAGAATTTAAAGATTTTGAAAAAGAATTGAAACCGGGCGATGTTCTTACGGTAGAAATTTTTGAAGAAAATAGTTATGTCGATATAATTGGTACTTCAAAAGGTAAAGGATATCAAGGCGTAGTAAAACGACATAATTTTTCTGGAGTTGGTGAAACTACGCACGGACAGCACAATCGACAAAGAGCCCCCGGTTCATTAGGAGCTTCCTCTTTCCCTTCACGTGTATTTAAAGGAATGAAAATGGGAGGACGAATGGGAGGCAATAGAACAACTGTTCAAAATTTACTTGTATTAAAAGTGATACCTGAACATAATTTATTAGTAGTAAAAGGTTCAATACCTGGAGCTAAAAATTCAATCGTAATCATCAATAAATAACCATGGAATTAAGTGTATTAAATATTAAGGGAGAAGACACAGGCCGAAAAGTGTCATTGAATGAAAAAATTTTCGGTATTGAGCCAAATGACCATGCTATTTATTTGGATGCAAAACAACATTTGGCTAATCGTCGCCAGGGAACCCATAAAACAAAAACTAGAAATGAAGTTACGGGAAGTACACGTAAATTAGGCAGACAAAAAGGCGGAGGAGGAGCAAGACCGGGTGATATTAAATCACCACTTCGTATTGGAGGAGGTACAATTTTTGGACCTGTACCTCGCAGTTACAGTTTTAAGTTAAATAAAAAACTAAAACAATTAGCACGAAAATCAGCTCTTTCTTATAAAGCTAAAGATCAGCAAATTACAGTTGTAGAAGATTTTGATTTCGATACCCCAAAAACAAAAAAATTAATAGAAATCATTAAAAATTTACAAGTAGCTGATAAAAAACCTTTAATTGTTTTAGAAAATGCAAAGAAAAACGTATATTTGTCGGCTCGAAATATTCCCGCAGTAAAAGTAGTAACGGTTTCTGAATTAAATACTTATATTTTACTGAATGCTAAAATGTTAGTATTAACAGAAAATTCAATTTCTGCGATTGAGAAAACTTTTAATTTAGAATAAAAGGAAAATGGAAAATATTATTATAAAACCTCTGGTTACAGAAAAGTTAACGAAACAAACCGAAAAATTTAATCGGTATGGATTTAAAGTAAACAGGGATGCGAATAAAATCCAGATAAAAGAAGCAGTCGAAGCTTTGTATAATGTAACAGTAATCAAAGTAAATACCATGATAGTAGCTCCTAAAAAAAGAAGTCGTTATACTAAAAGCGGAATTATCGAAGGAGAGAAGTCAGCTTATAAAAAAGCTATTGTAACCTTAAAAAAAGGTGAAGAAATTGATTTTTTTAGCAACATTTAAAAATAAAACATGGCAGTTCGTAAATTAGTCCCTACTACACCCGGGCAGAGAAATAAAATTATAAGTAGCTTTAATACCATTACTGCAAAAGAGCCTGAAAAATCCCTTGTTATTGGAAAAAAGAAAACAGGTGGTCGTAATAATGGTGGGCGAAGGACAATGCGCTATATCGGTGGTGGTCACAAAAGAAAATTCAGAATTATTGATTTTAAACGTAATAAAGATGGCGTGCCAGCAACCGTTAAAGCTATTGAATATGATCCCAATCGATCAGCTCATATAGCTTTGCTTTATTATGCTGATGGAGAAAAATCATACATTCTTGCTCCAGAAGGTTTAAAAGTAGGTCAAAAAGTTCAATCCGGACCAGAAGTTGAACCAGAAGTTGGGAATGCACTTCCATTAGCAAATATTCCACTTGGTACTATTATTCATAATATTGAATTACGTCCCGGTCAAGGTGCTTCAATGGCACGTTCAGCAGGGACTTTTGCTCAATTAATATCTCGCGAAGATAAATATGTTATTATAAAATTACCTTCGGGTGAAATCCGAAAAATTCTTTCTACTTGTAAGGCGACTATTGGAAGCGTAGGAAATTCCGATCATGCTCTTATAAAATCAGGAAAAGCTGGACGTTCACGTTGGTTAGGCAGAAGGCCACGAGTTAGAGGAGTAGCAATGAATCCTGTTGATCACCCAATGGGTGGAGGAGAAGGACGTGCTTCAGGAGGACACCCTCGCTCACGCAAGGGATTGTTGGCAAAAGGATATAAAACACGTTACCCCAAAAAGGAATCAAATCAATATATTATTGAAAGAAGAAAGAAATAATTGGATAATAAATAGATATAAAATATGAGTCGTTCATTAAAAAAAGGACCTTACATTAATTTAAAGCTGGAGAAAAAAATCCTTGCAATGAATGAAAGCGGGAAAAAATCTGTAATTAAAACATGGGCACGTGCTTCAATGATTTCTCCCGACTTTGTAGGGCATACTATTGCCATACATAATGGGAATAAGTTTATTCCTGTCTATATTACTGAAAATATGGTAGGACATAAGCTTGGCGAATTTGCTTTGACACGAACTTTTAGAGGTCATTCAGGGAAAAATAAGTAAATTATTGAAGGTCAACTATTAAACTTAAAATTTTTTTAGAAATGGGTTCAAGGAAAAGAATATCAGCCGAAAATAGGAAAGAAGAAAAAAGAACACTTTATTATGCTAAGCTAAATAATGTACCTACTTCAACTCGCAAAATGCGACTTGTTGCCGATATGATAAGAGGAATGGAAGTAAATAAGGCTTTAAGTGTGTTGAAATTCTCCTCTAAAGAAGCTGCCCGTAAAATGGAAAAGCTATTGAAATCTGCCATTAGTAATTGGGAAAATAAAACTGAACAGAGGGCTGATAATGCTAATTTATATATCAGTAAAATATATGTTGACGGAGGCACTATGCTAAAACGCTTGAGAACAGCACCACAAGGAAGAGGTTACCGAATTCGGAAACGTTCTAATCATGTGACGTTGTTTTTAGAATCAAGAAATACAAATGAGATTAACGCAAAATAACCAAATTTAATTACTCGATGGGACAAAAAACAAATCCAATAAGTAACCGGTTAGGAATCATCAGAGGATGGGATTCTAATTGGTATGGAGGTGAAAATTACAGTGATACGTTGCTTGAAGACAGTAAAATAAGAAAATACTTAAATGTTCGTTTGGCAAAAGCAAGTGTATCACGAATCATTATTGAACGTACTCTTAAACTTATAACCATTACAGTTTGTACTGCAAGGCCAGGACTTATTATTGGGAAAGGTGGTCAGGAAGTAGACAAGTTAAAAGAAGAATTAAAAAAAATTACGGATAAAGAAGTCCAAATTAATATTTATGAAATTAAACGTCCTGAATTAGATGCTGTAATTGTAGCAAACAATATTGCTCATCAAATTGAGAGTAAAATTGCTTATCGAAGAGCTGTAAAAATGGCCATAGCTTCCACTATGAGAATGGGAGCAGAAGGAATAAAAGTTAATGTTGCTGGTCGTCTGAATGGAGTTGAAATGGCTCGTTCTGAAATGTACAAAGAAGGCAGAACTCCTCTTCATACTTTTAGAGCTGATATAGATTATGCTTGTGCTGAAGCTTTAACAAAGGTAGGAATAATAGGGGTGAAAGTATGGATTTGCAGAGGTGAAATTTATGGAAAAAAGGACTTGACTCCTTCTTATGCTATTGGGAATAAGGAAATTGTAAAAGGTGATCATCGTACAGGTGCTCGTCATTCAAATAATCATAGCAGAGGTGCTAATAAAAGGAAAAAAAATAAATAATCATATAAGAATTTGATTTAACATCATGTTACAACCGAAGAAAACTAAATACAGAAGACAGCAAAAAGGACGCATGAAAGGAAATGCTCAGCGGGGCAATCAGTTAGCTTTTGGTAGTTTTGGCATCAAATCATTGGAATCTAAATGGTTGACAGGTCAGCAAATTGAAGCCGCTCGTGTTGCTGTAACACGACACATGGAACGTCAAGGGCAGGTTTGGATTCGGATTTTCCCCGATAAACCCATTACAAAGAAGCCAGCAGAAGTTCGTATGGGAAAAGGTAAAGGAAATCCCGAAGGATTTGTTGCTCCTGTTACTCCTGGAAGAATACTTATAGAAATTGATGGTGTACCTTTAGATGTTGCTAAAGAAGCTCTTCGTTTAGGTGCACAGAAATTGCCTGTAACAACAAAGTTTGTCATACGGCGTGATTATGAAGCAATTTAAAAATGTAGAGCAAAAATGAAGTCAAGAGAAATTAGAGAGTTATCAAATAAAGAGCTTGTCGATCGAATGGAGTTAGAAAAAGAACGTTTAATACGTTTAAAGTTGAATCATGCTATTAGTCCGCTCGATAATCCAATGGAAATTAAAAAAACACGTAGAACTATCGCACGTATTGCAACTGAATTACGTCAGCGGGAAATTAATCAATAAATTTTTATTATCTGATGGAAGAGAGAAATTTAAGAAAAGAACGCATAGGAGTTGTTACCAGCAATAAAATGGATAAAACTATTACGGTAACCGTAAAATGGAAAGAAAAACATCCTATTTACGGTAAATTTATAAATAAAAAGAAAAAATTCTATGCTCAGGACGATGAAAACAAATGTAATATTGGTGATACAGTACGTATTATGGAAACTCGTCCTTTGAGTAAATTAAAAAGATGGCGATTAGTAGAAATTATTGAAAGAGCTAAATAGTTATGATACAGCAAGAAACAAGACTAACAGTAGCTGATAATACAGGAGCAAAAGAGGCTCTTTGTATTCGTGTGTTAGGCGGAAGTAAAAAAAGATACGCCACTGTGGGTGACACAATAGTTGTAACGGTTAAAAGTGTAATACCTTCTTCAGATATTAAAAAGGGAATGGTATCAAAGGCAGTGGTAGTACGTACTAAGAAAGAAATCCGCCGTCCCGATGGTTCTTACATTCGCTTTGATGATAACGCTTGTGTATTACTAAATAATGCAGGAGAACTTAGAGGCAGTCGTATTTTTGGACCTGTGGCTCGTGAATTACGTGCTACTAATATGAAAATCATATCTCTTGCACCAGAAGTGCTTTAATTCTTTGAAAAAAATATAAAGTGATGAGCAAATTACATATAAAGAAAGGTGATACAGTTTATGTCAATACTGGTGTAGATAAAGGCAGAACTGGGAGAGTTTTAAAAGTGTTAGTAAAAGAACAACGAGCTATTGTTGAAGGTATTAACCTGGTTTCCAAACACATGAAACCTAATGCAAAATATCCTCAAGGAGGAATAGTAAAGCAGGAAGCTCCCATTCATATTTCTAATTTGAATTTAGTGGAAAATGGTAAGCCTGTTCGCACTGGAAGAAAATTAAATAAAGATGGGGAATTAGTAAGAATTTCTAAAAAAACTGGAGAGGAAATTTAAGAATGAATACAGCAAACTTAAAACAAGATTATAAAGAACGGATAGTTCCTAATTTAATGAAAGAATTTGGATATACTTCTGTTATGCAAGTTCCACGATTAGAAAAAATTGTATTAAATCAAGGTTTAGGAATTGCCGTATCAGATAAAAAAATTATTGATGCTGCTATAAATGAATTGACAGCTATCACGGGTCAAAAAGCAGTTGCTACCCTATCAAAGAAAGATATTTCAAATTTCAAGGTAAGAAAAAAGATGCCAATTGGCGTCAGAGTCACTCTTAGAGGAGAGAGAATGTATGAATTTTTGGAACGTTTAATTCGTGTAGCATTACCACGTATTCGGGATTTTAAAGGAATAAATAACAAATTAGATGGACATGGAAATTACACATTAGGAATCACTGAACAAATTATTTTTCCTGAAGTTAATATAGATGCTGTCAATCGTATTATGGGGATGAACATTACTTTTGTTACAACAGCACGTAGTGATGAAGAAGCTTTTGCTTTATTAAAAGAATTTGGATTGCCGTTTAAGAAAAATTAACAAAAAAAGAAAAAACATGGCCAAAGAATCATTAAAAGCGCGGGAAGTGAAAAGAGCAAAATTAGTTGCCAAATATGCAGCTAAACGCCAGCTATTACTTGCTGAAGGAAATTACGAAGCCCTTCAATTAATTCCGAAGAATGCTTCTCCTGTTCGTTTACATAATCGTTGTAAAATAACAGGACGTCCTAAAGGGTATATGCGTCAGTTTGGCTTATCCCGTATTCAATTTCGTGAACTGGCTTCGAAAGGATTAATCCCTGGTGTAAAAAAAGCAAGCTGGTAATTAAGAAAATATTGATAATTTTCCCAATAAGGAGTTGGCTTTTAAAAAGTTTAGCAAGAAGGGGAAAATAATATTCTAAGAAACAGAAAAAATTAAATATTATCCCGGCAGTCGGGACCAATTTAAAAAATTAATATATGACAGATCCTATTGCAGATTATTTAACTCGTTTGCGGAATGCAATACAAGCAAATCATCGTGTGGTTGAAATTCCTGCATCAAATTTAAAAAAAGAAATAACTCGTATTTTATTTGAAAACGGTTATATTTTGAATTATAAGTTCTTAGACGATGGACCTCAAGGTACTATCAAAATAGCTTTAAAATATCATCCGGTTTATAAGGTAAATGCTATTAAAAAATTAATTCGTATTTCTACACCTGGACTTCGTAAATATGTAGGTTATAAAGATATGCCACGTGTGTTGAATGGATTAGGAATAGCTATCCTTTCTACTTCCAAAGGAGTGATGACCAATAAGGAAGCGATTAAGCAAAAAGTAGGGGGAGAAGTTTTATGTTATGTTTATTAAAGTAAAGAGGAGAGAAAATTATGTCGAGAATTGGTAAATTACCTATAAAAATTCCTACAGGAGTCTCTGTAAGTATAGATAACAATAATTTAGTAACAGTTAAAGGACCTAAGGGAACACTTACACAAAAAGTTAGTCCTATTATTACAGTGACTGTAAAAGATGGGATATGCAGTGTGACTCGTCCAAACGATGAAAAAGTAAGTCGACAATTGCATGGATTGTACAGAGCTCTGATTAACAATATGGTAATTGGAGTTTCAGAAGGATTTAAAAAAACTATGGAATTAGTAGGGGTAGGTTATAGAGTTTCTCTACAAGGACAAACTCTTGAATTCTCTTTGGGATATTCGCATAACATTTTTTTGCAGCTTCCTGACGAAATAAAAGTAGAAACAAAGAGTGAACGTAACCAAAATCCTCTTATTATTTTAGAATCTTGCGACAAGCAATTATTAGGTCAGGTTTGTGCTAAAATTCGCTCGTTCAGAAAACCTGAACCTTATAAGGGAAAAGGAATTAAATTCGCAGGTGAAGTTTTACGTCGTAAAGCTGGAAAATCAGCGGGTAAATAATCTAATATGATTATCCGCAAAGTATCCTACTTTAAAAGGGATAAATTACGGTATATTTT
>DAOOVG010000003.1:0-32302 GCA_035369865.1 Paludibacteraceae bacterium
CAATTTGTGAAAGCGCAGATTTTAACTCTACCTTTTTCTTGTTGTGGGCAAAATAATAGTATCCTGGTGGAATTGCACCAAAAGCAACTACAGTTAACAATAAGAAAAAAAGCACGATGATAGTTTGTCTTTTACTCATTAATTGTAAAGTTTCATTACATTATTGATGTTTTTTCTCATTGTAAAATGAAGGGTAGTAAAACAAAACAAGGAGAAAAAGAGCATTTGAATAAAAATTTGATTAATTTTGAAAAAAATTTAAACGTAAAACTTATAAAATAAGTTTATTCTCTAAATACAATAACAAATATACACATTTGTGAGAAAATGAAAGAAAGTTCTTTGACAAATTTTGAATAAATCTAAATCTTTCCTTCCTCCCTTTCCGCTATTCATAAATAGGAAACAAAGAGAAAGTTTTGAGGATCAGAATTGTAAAACAAATAAACATCCAGTAGTTTTTAAAGGTAAAAAAATAATTTATAGAACTTTCGTAAGTAAAAGGAAGGTATTGAAATAGAATAAAAAAACAGCATACTTTATTTTTTTAAGTCCTTGAAATTCAGAAATTTATGTTTTATGAATTAAAAATAAAATAATATGCTAAGAGATAAAAACACATTAATACTTTTACAATAAAGGACTTTTTTCACTTCAAGTGAAAAGTCAATAAAAACAATATTAAGTTTTCTGCTTTTCTCCCTCTACACGAAATATAACTTTTTTCTTTCAAAACAACTAAAAGAGGGAATGAAAATGATGTACTAACCACTGATACACAAATCGACATTTGAACAAGTTTCTAAGATTTATTCAACTTGTTAGTCAATGGAAATATTTTTTAAAGAAAGTAAATAGGATCGTGAATTGGTGGAAATGCCAATCACAAGATTTTGATGCACAAGAAAATCACCACCACTCTTTGAATGGTTCGATACAATTTACTTGCTTTGACAAAAAACGATTATGAAACAATTAGAGAAATTTTTCGGGAAGTCAGAAAAATACTTTGCAATTAACTATAGTCGGGAAATTATGAATTATTATCACAAAGCGGATTACTTAAAGCTTGCGAAAAATTGAATAGTTAAAATCTTAAAAAAATTAGAACTCATGAAAAAAATTATTTTTCTTTTTACAATAAGCCTTTTCTTGGTTTCTTGCCATTCACATGATTTTTTCAAAGTTCAAGGAACAGTGACAGGTGCCAAAGGTGAAAAAATATATATAGAACACAACAGTTTAACAAAAGTAATTCCTTTAGATTCAGTAAAATTAGGCTCAAAAGAAAACTTTTCTTTTAAAATTCATCGTCCTGAATATCCTGATTTTTACCGTTTAAGATTGAACAATCAATTTATTGTTTTTGCTGTTGATTCTTGTGAAGAAATTACAATTCATGCTGATAGCAAGAGCTTTTCAAAAAATTATACCATTACAGGTTCAGAACCATCGAAGCAAATCCAGCAGCTTCACTTGTCATTAATGAAAATTCAGGAGAAAATAAATACTCCCTCTTCAAATTTATCGCCTGACAGGAAAGATTCCCTTATTTCTGAAATTAAAAACGACATTGAACAACATAAGGAACTCGCAAAAAACATAATTTTCCAAAATCCTCGTTCTACGGCTGCTTATTATGCTCTTTTTCAAAAATTGAACAATATTTATCTTTTTTCTCCTTATGTAAAAGAGGATCGACCTTATTGTGCTGCTGTTGCAACTTCTTATCACACTTTTATGCCTGAGTATGAAAGAAGCAAAAATTTATATGCATTAGTAATGGATGCTATTACAAAAGAACGTAAAGCAATTAAAAATGAAGAATGGGAGAAAGTTTTAGAAAAGAATGGGAAAGGATATATAGACATTGTTTTAAAAGACTCAAAAGACAAAGTCCGAAAACTTTCCGAACTGGAAGGAAAAGTAGTCTTGATTGATTTTTCCACTTATGAGATGAAGGAAAGCATTGAATATACTTTTGCTTTACGCGATTTATACAATAAATATCATTCACGAGGTTTTGAAATTTATCAAGTTTCTCTTGATCAAAGTAAGGATCGCTGGCAGCAAGCTGTTGAAAATATTCCCTGGATTTGTGTGAGGGATGAAAATGGATATCAAACACCTTATGTATTATCATACAACGTCACTTCCATCCCAACCAATTTCTTGATGAATAAAAAGGGTGAAATTATTGCTCGTGATTTGGATTTTAAACAGCTAAGCCAAATGATTGATAATCTTTTATAATGTCGTTTTTTCTTACAAAAAAAGGATAATCTATCTTATTTTATTGAAAAATGATTAAAGATTTTATTAAGGAAGCGGCTGCTTCATTAGGTTTCGATGCTTGTGGAATTGCACGAGCAGAAGAATTGAAAGAAGATGCTGATTTTCTTAATCGTTGGTTAAAAGCTGGTTATCATGGCGAAATGTATTATATGGAACAAAATTTTGAGAAAAGAATCAATCCTCAAAAATTAGTACCTGGTTGTAAGACGGTAGTGGTAACTTTATTAAACTATTATATTGATTGTCCCTCTCCTACTGATGCTCCCCGAATTGCCAAATATGCTTATAGTGAAACTGATTATCATAAAGTAATAAAGCAAAAGTTACGACAATTGGAAAATGAAATAAAAAATAAATTTGGTGAAAATTGTTTTTCAAAAGACTTTCAGCATGTTTTTGTCGATTCCGCTCCTATTTTGGAACGACGTTGGGCTGAAAGAGCAGGTTTAGGATGGTTAGGGAAAAATACTCAATTAATTCATCCGGGTTTAGGAAGTTATGTGTTTATTGGGATTCTATTGTTAAACATAGAGGTTGAGCCAGATCTTCCTATTTCATCTCGTTGTGGAAAATGTAAATTATGTTGGGAAGCTTGTCCAACAAAAGCGTTATCTGAAAATGGTTTGGATGCTCGCAAATGTATTTCTTACCTTACTGTGGAATATAAAAAAGAAATACCCATGGATTTTCAAAACCGTTTGACAGGTTTTATTGCCGGTTGTGATATCTGTGCAGAAGTTTGTCCTTGGAACAAAAAATGGGCAGTTTCACACAATCATGATGAATTAAAGCTCAATTCTCATATTTTAAATTGGAAATATGAAAATTGGGAACATCTTTCTTCTGCTGATTTTGAAGAAATATTTCACCATTCTGCTCTACAACGAATAGGTTTTAAAAAATTAAAAGATAATATTCATTTTGCAAAAAAGTTTGATGCTCTATCAAAAAATAAGTAAAGTTCAAAAATTGTATTTTTGCAAAAACCAATAAAAACGACTAAAAATAAACTTTATATAACTACAATTTTTCTCCCTTTCATTACGTAAAAATCAGGAAGTTACGAATTAATCAAAATTCTGCCAAAATATCTCTTATTGAGAGCATAGTTTAAATTCCCAACGAGAGTTGTATTGCCTCAATTTTCTTGTTAGCAAAAGCTTCCGCAGCCTCAAAATCATTCCTGTTATTTATTTTTCCATGAACTTCAATATAGAATTTAATTTTGGGCTCTGTTCCTGAAGGTCTGATAGAAACTTTCGTATCATCCTCCGTAAAATATTGCAAAACATTTGAAGTAGCTGGCATTTTTAAATCAGTTTCTTCACCTGTTATAATATTCTTCATTTTTAAAATTTGAAAATCTCTAATAATTATTACTTTCGATCCTGCAATTTCTTTAGGAGGATGATTTCTGAAATTCATCATCATTTGTTCAATTTCATCGGCACCCGTTTTTCCCTTTTTAACAATAGAAATGCCTTTTTCTTTTGAATAACCATATTCAATATAAATATCCTGCAACAATTCAAAAAGGGTTTTCCCATTGTCTTTTGCCCAAGCTGTGATTTCAGCCATCAAAGCACAACAAGAAACAGCATCTTTATCTCTAACAAAATCAGCAGGCAAAAAACCATAACTTTCTTCGCCGCCACCAATATAATTTTTCTTACCTTCATTTTCGCGAATCACAGAAGCAATCCATTTGAAACCAGTGTAACAGTCGAAACACTCAATCCCATTTTTCTCTGCAATGTTCTTTATCACTTCCGTGGTAACAATGGTTTTTACTACATAATCTTTCCCTGTTAATTTCCCAAGCTCTTTTTTCCGGTGTATCAAATAATAAATAAATAAAATAGCTGTCTGATTACCGTTTACTAATATCCACTCATTTTTATTGTTTTTTATAGCTATTCCCACTCTATCTGCATCAGGATCGGAAGCCATTGCTATATCAGCATCTACTTCCCTTGCTTTTTTTACAGCCATTTCCATAGCAGCCGGCTCCTCTGGATTAGGAGAAATAACTGTTGGAAAATCGCCACTAACCACATCTTGTTCAGGTATATGAATTATATTTTCAAAACCATATTCTTTTAGGGCACGGGGAATTAATTTAATGCCGGTCCCATGAAGCGGTGTATAAACAATCTTCAAATCTTTATGGCGACGAATAGCTTCAGGTGATAAAGAAATTGTCTTTACAGCTTCAATAAATGCACTGTCAATTTCTTCACCAATAATTTGAATTAAGTCAGGATTACCAGTAAATTTTATGTCGTCAATATTAGTAATTTTATTCACTTCTGCAATCACATTTTCATCATGAGGAGGAACCAATTGTGCTCCATCGCTCCAATAAGCTTTATAACCGTTGTATTCCTTTGGATTATGTGAAGCAGTAATAATGATACCGCTCTGGCAACCTAAATAACGAATTGCAAAAGAAATTTCAGGTGTAGGTCGTAAATCATCAAACAAATAAACCTTGATGCCATTTGCAGAAAAAATGTTAGCTGAAACTTCTGCAAAAAGACGACTATTATTACGACAGTCATGTCCGATGACAACGCTAATTTGTTGCAAATCTGGAAATTGTAATTTTAAATAATTGCTCAATCCCTGTGTAGCAGCACCAACGGTATAAATATTCATTCGATTGGTGCCCACGCCCATAATACCTCGTAAGCCACCTGTACCAAATTCGAGATCTTTATAAAAAGCTTCAATCAATTCTGTTTTATCTTCGGCAGACATCATCCGACGTACTTCTCTTTTTGTTTCTTCATCATAATTACCATCCAGCCACCTTTGAGCTTTTTCCATTACTTGCTTTAATAAAACATCATTTTCCATATTTCATATTTTTTAAACTGTTATCAAAAATTAAAGATAATACTTTTTGTTTTCAGACACAAAAACTTTGTTATCTTTTAATATTAGGCAATTCCAACTCATAACCTTTTTTTCGGTCTTCCTCTTTTAACATAAATCCAACCACAAGTGCCAATATGCCAAAAAACATAAATACCAAACTTGCATAAGTGTAATTATAACGTAACGCAATTTTATGCTGAACTATTTCTTCAGAATCTATTTTTACACAAATTTTTTCAACAATTTCTTCCTTTTCTTTTTTATTTTCAGGCAATTCTATCTGTTGAAGAGCTTTCAGATTTTCTGCTACTAATTTGTTTTTTAAAGTAGCAAAACCAGTTGTGTCGTTAATCCCTTCATAATCAGTATTTATTAAAATATTATTAATTAAATTAGTAGTAGTTTTATCTACAGCTTTTTCCAATTCAATTTTATTTAATTGCAATACCGGTTGTAATTGCAAATAAGTTTCACTAATACTATTTTTCACCATTTCTTTTGCTTTTGAAACGGTAGGATTGGTATTGTTCAACACTACGCCAATAAGCAATGGAACTAACATCAATCCCCAGTTTTGTATCCAAAATATCAAAGCATAAGCTGTCCCAAGTTGACGTTCAGGAATAATTTTTGGGACAGAAGGCCACATTGCCGACGGAACCAATGATAAAGCAATTCCGAGAATAATTGTTACAATAATTGCTACCAGCCAATGATTGAAAAAAGGAATAGAGAAAAAACTATGTACAATAATTAATAAAGCAGCACCAATAATCATAATGGTAGCTCCTTTCCCTTTTCGGTCATAAATATTTCCAAATAAAGGGGTTAAAAAAAGAGTACCCAGTGGAAGGACACTTGGAATCAATCCTGCCAAATTCGGATCAACACGGTATTTATTGATTACCAGATCAGTTGCAAACTTAATCCATGGGAAAACAGCAGAATAAAACAACACGCAGAGAATAGCGATAAGCCAGAAACCTTTATTTTTGATGATAGTAAATACATCTGAGACTTTAAAAGGTTCTTCTTCCTCTTTTGGTAAATCAGCTTCTGAGGCTTCCAGCTTTTTATCCATCTGAACATAAACTATGTAAGCAATCAAGCCGATACAAAGCAAGAGAACTCCAAAAAGAATAGGTACCGACACATCATTGAAATGTCTTGCAATAGGAAGAGGAATTGCCATTGCCAGCAAGGTTCCCAGACGAGCCGTTGCCATTTGAAGTCCCATAGCCAGTGCCATTTCTTTTCCTTTAAACCATTTTACGATCACACGTGAAACAGTGATACCAGCAATTTCAACACCGACAGCAAATGTTGCATAGCCTAATGCTGCAATTATTACTTGAGCTTTTACACCAAAAATTGGAGAAAGACCTTCAGGAAAAAAAGGTGATATAGCAAAATACTTAATTGAAGCACCTATCACCATTACCGAAGTGGAAGCCAATCCCGTAAATCTTACACCCATTTTATCCAGGATAATGCCACCAAAAATCAACATCAATAAGAAAACATTGAACCAGCCATATGCACTAGTAAAAATGGAATAATCAATATTATTCCACAACAACTGACTTTCCAGTAAGGGTTTTAAAGGACTCATAGCATCTGCTATAAAATATCCACAAAGCATAGTGAATGACACAATGCCTAAAGCCGTCCATCTGGCTAAGGAAGATTCTCGAAGCGAAACAGCAAACTTTTCTGACATAAAATTGTTTTTAATTAGGAAAAAATCTGAAAGAAAAAGAGAATATTTACGTTTTTAAGATTACAAAACTAATGAAAAAATTTAATTGGTTTTTTACTTTTATTCAATAACTAACTTTCTTATCAGGATAATCTTTAAAAATTTTTTATTTTTGACAATATTTCACCTTGAAGTGACAAAATTACAGTATTTTATTATAAGTGCTTACGGTATTATTTTTGATAGAAAAATAAGAAATTTAATTCTTGATTTTGAGTAAACAAAAAAGAAAATAAAATTAAAAGTTAAAAACCAAAAAACATACAAAAAACATACAAACTCAACATTATTTCAATTATATTTGTAGCAAAGGAGAAAAATCAATCATGATAGTTAATTATTCTGAACAATTACATAATGTATTTCAATATAGCGTCCAAGAAGCGGAACGATTAGGAAATAATTATCTTGGACCTGAACACTTATTATTGGGAATACTTCGCAATGGAAAAGGTAAAGCCATCGATATACTGAATTATTCACAAATAAATGTATCGAAAATTAAACAAACCATTGAGAATCAAATACGTACCGAGAAAGAACCTGATGGTGAAAAAATTCCTGTTTTAAAAAGTACAGAACGTATTAAAAAAATGATGGAATTGGAAGCCAAATCTTTGTCAGCCGAAACTGCTGATACAGAGCATTTGCTTTTAGCTATTTTAAAAGAAAAAGATAATTTGGCAGGTGAAATCCTAAACGAAGAAAATCTTACTTATGAAATAGCAAAGTCATATGTTGAACATTCTACTGATTTTCAATTAAATTCAAGTTTTCAGGAGGATGATGAGGAAGAAGAAACTTTCCATAGCCAACAAAAAAATATTTCTGGTAGTTCCAAACAAAGTGATACACCAGCATTGGATACTTTTGGAACAGATATTACAAAAGCCGCTATGGAAAATCGGTTAGATCCAGTGGTGGGAAGAGAAACTGAAATCGAACGTCTGGCTCAAATTTTAAGTAGAAGAAAGAAAAATAATCCTGTTTTGATTGGCGATCCAGGAGTTGGTAAATCAGCCATAGTTGAAGGATTGGCTTTACGAATCGTTCAACATCGTGTTTCGCGAATTTTGTTTGATAAGCGAATTGTAGCTCTTGATATGGCTTCTATTGTAGCAGGAACAAAATACAGAGGACAATTCGAAGAACGGATAAAAGCCATTTTAAATGAACTGGCAAAAAATCCTAATATCATTCTCTTTATTGATGAAATTCACACCATTGTTGGTGCAGGTGGAGCGCCGGGATCATTAGATGCTGCAAACATGCTCAAACCCGCATTGTCGCGTGGCGAAATACAATGTATTGGTGCTACTACATTGGATGAATATCGACAAAGTATTGAAAAAGATGGTGCATTGGAACGTCGTTTTCAAAAAATTATAGTAGAACCAACTACTTATGATGAAACTTTACAGATATTGAAAAATATTCAAGATAGGTATGAATATCATCATAACGTTCGTTACACGCCCGAAGCAATCGAAGCTTGTGTAAGACTGACTGATCGTTATATAACAGATCGTTGTTTCCCCGATAAGGCAATTGATGCTTTGGACGAAGCAGGATCGAGAGTTCATATTGGTTCTATTTCTGTTCCTGCAGAAATAGAGGAACTGGAAAAACGAATCGAAGACCTCAAGAAGCAAAAAATGAAAGTGCTTTCCGAACAAAAATATGAATTGGCAGGTCCTATTCGTGATCAGGAAAAACAATACCAGTATCAATTAGAAGATGCACTTAAACGTTGGGAAAGAGAATCACAACAACATCCTGAAATCGTTGATGAAGAAAAAGTTGCTGAAGTTGTTGCAATGATGACTGGCATACCTGTACAACGTATTGCTCAAGCTGAAGGATTGAGACTTCGTCAGATGCAAGAAGTTTTAAAAAGCAAAATCATTGGACAAGATGAAGCAGTAGAAAAAATTGCTAAAGCTATTCAACGAAATAGACTGGGATTAAAAGATCCTAATAAACCTATCGGCTCTTTTATCTTCATTGGACCAACAGGCGTTGGAAAAACTTATCTGGCAAAAGTGTTGGCTGAATTTATGTTCGATAGTCCAGACGCGTTGATTCGTGTAGATATGAGCGAATATATGGAAAAATTCAGTGTGTCTCGTTTAATTGGCGCACCTCCAGGATATGTCGGTTATGAAGAAGGTGGTCAATTAACCGAAAAAGTGCGTCGTAAACCTTATTCGATTGTATTATTGGATGAAATTGAAAAAGCACATCCTGATGTATTCAACTTGCTTTTGCAAGTAATGGATGAAGGACGATTGACTGACAGTTTAGGTCGGAGAATTGATTTCAAAAATACCATTCTTATTATGACCTCAAATGTTGGAACTCGTCAATTAAAAGATTTCGGTAAAGGAGTTGGTTTTAATACTTCTGAGAACCCAGAAATGGATGCAGAATATTCGCAAAGTGTGATTCAAAAAGCATTAAGCCGTACTTTTGCACCTGAATTTTTGAACCGAATTGATGAAGTAGTGATGTTCAACCCATTGAACAAAGAATCTATCAAATTAATTATAGACTTGGAATTGAAAGATGTTTACAATCGGATCAAAGGAATGGGGTATCAGCTCGAATTAACTCCTGCTGCAAAAGATTTCATTGCCGAAAGAGGTTATGATGCTCAATTTGGTGTACGTCCATTAAAACGTGCTATTCAAAAATACGTAGAAGACCAATTGGCTGATATTGTTTTATCGGGCAAAATTCATCCAGGAAACACTATTTTAATGGATATTGATGCCGAAAATAATACCATAAAACCAAAAATTATAGAATCTACTCCAATTTTAAATAACTAACCATTAGTTAAAAAGGTAAGGAGCTTTGATAATCAAAGCTCCTTACCTTTTTATTAATTTGCTTCATTAATAGTCTCTTAAGAAATAAAAAAACGTTCAAACTTTACCCACTTCAATTAAAATTAGTTCTTTTTACGTTCCTCACAAAAAGCAATAATTTTTCTCGCAGCTCGTTCTGCTGCTCCTTTGTCTCCCAGTATATTTTTTATTTCCTGATAACCTTCTTGAATTTTGGTTTGGTATGCTTCATCATATAAAAGATTTTTTAGTTCCTTTGCTAAATTCTCCACCGTAAAAAGATGGGCAATCAACTCTTTTACCACTTCTCTATTAGCAATTAAATTCACTAATGAAATATATTTTACTTTAATAAAAATATTTTTTGCCCAATAAGCTAAACGGCCAAAAGCAACAGAATAAACTACCACTTGTGGAGTTCCAATTAATGCGGTTTCAAGCGTGGCTGTTCCAGAATTTACAATAGCAGCTTTAGCATGTAGTAATAATTGATATGTTTGTTCTGAAACAACTTTTATGTTTTTGTTTTCCAAAATGGCTTGATAAAATTCTAATTCAATTCCAGGTGCTCCTGCAATAATAATTTGAAAATCATTAAATTGAGAAGCTGTTTCTACCATTTTTGGTAAACAAGTACTTATTTCTTGTTTGCGACTACCTGCCAGTAATGCTATAACAGGTTTTTTCTCAATTTCATTAAAAATACAAAAATCTTCAAAAGTTTGATTTTGGTTCAAGCTTGAAAAAACTGCATCAACAGTTGGATTTCCAACATATTCGACTTCATAATGATATTGAGCATAAAAATCAACTTCGAAGGGAAAAATAACCAGCATTTTATCAACATATTGTTTGATTTGCCTTATACGAAAAGTTTTCCATGCCCACACTTTAGGCGAAATGTAATAACAAACAGGAAGCTGTAATTCTTTTTTGGCAAATTTCGCTATTCTTAAATTAAAACTTGGATAATCAATCAAAATAAGAATATCTGGTTGAAAATTTCTTAAAGTTTTCTTACACTCTTTTAAATTATTCATCAATTTTTTCCCATTTTTTATCACAGCAATAAATCCCATAAATGCCATTTCGCGGTAATGTTTTACCATCTTTCCGCCTTCAGCTTGCATAAGATCGCCTCCTAAAAAACAAAATTCAGCTTTGGCATCTAATTTTTTTAATTCATGCATCAAATGAGCTCCGTGTAAATCGCCCGACGCTTCACCAGCAATAAGAAAATATTTCATTTCAGTATCTTATAAAAACAATTTCGACAGGAATAAATAAGCTTAAAAAAAACCTTTTTTCTGTTGAACAGTTAATAACTAATAGAAAAACTAAAATTATTAAATTCTGAATATGTGAACATTACAATTTATTTTAAAAATTCAAATCCACTTCTCATTTAAAAACATTGCACAAAGATAGAACGTTTTTTGTTTCTTTAACAAAAAACTGAAAAGTATTTTCAACCGAAAATTATAGGAATTTTCAACTTTTTACAGAGTCCTGCTTTCCTTTAAAAATGTTTAAGAATTCTGGAATTAACATCTGTATTGCTAACAAGCAAAAATAAACATATATTGATTAATGTTCAATAGATTCATCTAAATGAATCATAGAAAAAAGCGAAAAGGAAAAATTACTATTCCGAACAAAGCTGAACAAACAAATAAAAAATGTGAAATTTTTTTTAAAAAAAGAATTAATTTTATCCCGTAGAAGGATATCTTTAAGCAAACATAGGAATTAAAAAAGTAGTGTGCCCTTTCACCAAATAATTCATATTTACATGAATTTAAAGCATAAAAATGCTAACGATTAAATAGGGTATGCAACCTAAAATAACACCTGATGCTAACTTAAAATGTTCAAGCCGATAAAAAATAAATCCGATAAATAAATCTGGAACTATGGAAAGCAAAAACAATTTCCCCATTAAAATTCCAGGAGATAATTTTTTAATGATTTCTAAAAAAGGCAAATCAAGTGGAAAAAAGAAATGCAAATACAACCATAAAAAAAGAATTGGAGATATCAAGCCAATTAAAAGTCCAGCTAAAATAAGTTTCACTTGCTTCATTCAATTATTTCTCTAAATTCCATTGTTTAAGCAGCTCTATGGCTTCATAAGCCGTCATATCAATTTTTATAGGAACTACAGAAATATAGCCATGACTTAAAGCCCATTCATCAGTGTCTTCTGCTTCTGGTTCTCTATTCTCAAAATATCCAGTTAACCAATAATAGGCACGGCCTGCTGGATCGGTTCTTCCGGCAAATTCCTGTGTCCAAAATCCTTTGCATTGACGGGTTATCAATATCCCTTTTATTTCCCCTGATGGTGCATTGACATTTAGACAGACATCATTAGGTAAACCTTTTTCTAAAACAGTTTGAACTATTTGAAGAATATATGGTTCAAAATTAGTGAAATCAGGATCAGCTTGATAACTACACAAAGAAAAACCTATTGAAGGAATTCTGTTTACACAACCTTCCAGTACAGCTCCTATCGTACCAGAATACAAAACATTAATGGCTGAATTTGCTCCATGATTTATTCCCGAAACTAACAAATCAGGTTTTTGACTCAAAATTTCATTCAATGCAATTTTTACACAATCAGTAGGCGTTCCTGTGCAAGAATAACGTATAACTTGCTCGTTTTCTTCTATTTTTCTAAATCGGATAGGCTGAGTTACAGTTAAAGCATTTGATTGAGCAGAACGAGGTACATCAGGAGCAACAACCACTACATCACCAAAACGAGTCATTAACTTTGTTAATACTTGGATTCCTTTCGCATCAAAACCGTCATCATTGGTAATCAAAATCAACTTTTTATTCATTATCATATTCTCAAATTTATAAGTTTATTCCTTCAAGCCTTACTTCTTGTTTTTTCTCTTTACTCTCAATTATTTACTCAACACTCCCCTCTCCTATCTCGTATTACCTTTTCTACAAAAATTATCACTACCATTTAAAATGATTACTTAAAACTAATAACTCTAAACTGTTAATTATTAACTAATTATGATATTCTCTTTTAATTTTTAGATTGGTAGCCCATAAAAACACAACTATTACAACTATAAAATAAATTATATCTTGTGAATCTATAACGCCTCGGCTTAAAGACTTATAATGAGCATGGATTCCTAAATTTTCGATAAAATCAATTTTTACTCCTGAATGAAAAAAAGAAGCTATTAATTCAAAGCCAAAAAAGAAAAAAAAGCATAATATCACTGCTACTACAAAAGAAATCATTTGATGATTAGAAAGAGAAGAAGCAAATATTCCTATTGCAGAATAACTACCTGCCAAAAATAACAATCCAATAAATGAGCCCCAAAAAGAGCCAACATCTACATTACCCACCGGTTCCGCTAAATAATATACAGAAAAATAATAAAGAATAGTTGGTATTAAAGCAAGAATAATTAGAAGCCACGAAGCTAAAAATTTTCCAAGTATCACTTCAAATGGTTCAATAGGTTTTGTAATAAGTAATTCCCATGTACCCGTTTGCTTTTCTTCAGCAAAAGAACGCATGGTAACAGCAGGGCATAAAATCAGAAACAACCACGGTGCTAAATAAAACAACCCATCTACATTTGCATAACCTGCTTCTAAAATATTATATTCGCCAGGAATTACCCAAAGAAATAAACCGGTAAGAATTAAAAAAACACCTATAACAATATAACCAATTACATTACTAAAAAAAGACTGAAGCTCTTTTTTAAATATTGAAAACATACGACTATTTTCAAAATGATAACTTTACTCAATTAAAAAAACAAAATACCATCTCGAATTTAATACCTGAATTTATTCGTCAAAGTTAACGAAAAATCGACAACCTTAACGATTACGTCTAATGAAAAACAACAGGACAACTTATACCAAGTTTAATCATTCATATAATTTTAATTTAAATTGAAATAACACAACATTATTAGCATCGATTGATTTTCAATTAAATGTTTTTCCAAAATGGGATTTGTCTCAAAAAATACTTTTTTTATTGTCTCAGATAGACATTTCACAAAATGTCTCTACTCGAACCTCGTAGCTTGTATCTCAAAACCTCGCACCCCGAAACTGTCTCATAACTACAAACCCACAATTTCCATTTTTAAAAGCCATTTGCTATTAAATTAAACTTTCATTCATATCGAATAATTTTTGCAGGCGAAATTTTTGTAATCAAATAAGACGGAGCAATCATAATTAAAATAGAAACCAAGAAAGTCCCAATGTTTAATAAAAGAATATACATCCAATTAAAAACAATAGGTACACTTGCTACATAATATGCTTCTGGATTAAGAGGAATAATATGCGTAAAGTATTGTAAAGCACAAATTGCCAATCCAATGAAGTTCCCCCACAACATTCCTTTTCCTACCAGAAAAAAAGAATGATAAATAAATATTTTTCTTATTTGCCAATTGGTTGCTCCCATTGCTTTTAGTATGCCAATCATGCTGGTACGTTCAAGAATCAAAATAAGCAAACCTGAAATCATGTTGAAACCTGCTACAGCCATCATTAAAGCCAGAATAACCCAAACATTCATATCCAGCAAATCGAGCCAGCTAAAAATTTGAGGATTCAACTGTTTAATGGTTTGAGTAAAATAGGCGTTCCCTTCTTTCGTAAACTTATTTGCAGTAAGAAAAGTTACTTTTTCACCTATTTCATCCAGATGATCAAAATCATCAATCAATACTTCCAACCCACCAAACATATCTGGTGACCAGTTATTTAAACGTTGAACATGACGAATGTCAGTGATTAAAAACATTTTATCATAATCCACAAAATTTGTAGAATAAACACCCACAATTTTAAATTTTCTTGCTCGAATCTGATCCTGCAGGAAATAAGTATAAAATTGATCGCCTAATTTCAATTTTAATAAATTGGCAAGATAGTTGGAGATAAGAATTTCATTTTTAGGCGTTTCAGAAAATAAATCCAGAATGCTTCCTTCAACCAAATTTGATTTGAAAAAATCCAAATCATAATTTTTATCTACACCTTTCAGAATGATACCTTGAAATTCGTCAGCCGTTTTAATTATTCCTGGTTTGGTAGCGAACTTTTGAATACATTTTACTCCTTTTATCTCCGAAATTTTTTGAATCAGCAACGAATCCATTTGAATAGGATTCATTTCGTAAGTATTATTATTGTCAAAATTAGTGATTTGAATATGACCGCCAAAACCAATCATTTTGTTGCGAACTTCGCTTTTGAAACCAATAACCACACAAATGGAAATCAACATTACAGCCAGTCCCAATGCAATTCCAATGGTAGCAATGCGAACTGCTGGTCGTGAAACATTTTTCTTTCCTTGTTGAAAATGAATACGTTTTGCTATAAAATATTCGAATTTCAAATCAGCGGATAATTTTCAAAATATTACCTTTTTGAAACAGACCAGAAATTAGGAAAATTACAAAACAAAAGTGGAAAAATTCCAAATAATTGATTTTTAACCATCATTTATTTGTTCTTCCTGGATACACTTCCAATGCTTTAGCTAAAATAATCAAAGATTTTTTCAAATCTTCTTTATTTACCACATAGGCAACTCGCACCTCGTCTTTGCCCATTCCTTCCAGCGTATAAAAACCAGAGGCTGGTGCCAGCATAACAGTAGCTCCTTCGTACTCAAAATCAGAAAGCATCCATTCGCAGAATTTATCAGCATCATCAACAGGCAAACGAGCCACGGTATAAAACGCCCCCATTGGAATGGGCGAATAAACGCCCGGAATGCGATTCAAACCATCTATTAAAAACTTACGACGTTCCAGATATTCATTGTAAGATTCAAGCATATATTCTTGCGGTGTATCAATGGAGGCTTCTGCAATAATTTGCCCAATTAATGGCGGACTTAAACGGGCTTGACAAAATTTCATTACATTTTTTCTGACTTCTTTGTTTTTGGTCACCAACGCTCCTACACGAATACCACATTCACTGTAACGTTTTGAAAATGAATCGGCCAGAATAACATTTTCCTCAATACCATTTAGATGAAAAGCTGAAATATAAGGTGCTCCACTATAGCAAAATTCGCGATAAACTTCGTCAGAAAACAAAAATAAATCATATTTTTTTACTAAATCACGAATTTGATTCATTTCCGAACGCGTATACAAATAGCCTGTCGGATTATTCGGATTACAAATCATGATGCCTTTTGTTTTCGGTGTAATCAATTCTTCAAATTTTTCAATGGAAGGCAAAGCAAAACCGTCATCAATGGTGGAAATAACAGGACGCACAACGACACCTGCAGCTATGGCAAAAGCTGTATAATTGGCATAAGCAGGTTCTGGTACTATAATTTCATCACCTGGATCCAAACAGCTCATAAAAGCAAAGTTGACTGCTTCTGAGCCTCCTGTTGTGATAATAATATCTTCTTCTGTAACATCAATATTAAATTTTTCATAATAACTCGCCAACTTGATTTTTAAACTTTTAAAACCATCACTTGGACTGTATTCCAGAATAGTGCGATCAATTGTTTTTAAAACATCTAATGCTTTTTGCGGTGTTTTCAAGTCGGGCTGACCTATATTCAAATGATAAACCTTGACACCTCGTGCTTTAGCTTTATCAGCCAGTGGAGCCAATTTACGAATAGGAGATTCAGGCATGGAAAGCCCACGTTGTGAAGTGTGTGGCATTTTTTAAAGGTGTTTTTTGATATTTTATGATAGTAAAATTTTATTCTGAATATTTTTTATAAAAATTTTGGTTACAAATTTAGCAAAACTTTATAGAAAATTCTATTTGCTCTAAAATTAAAATTTAGATACAACCTTATATTCCATCATCTCTTAACAAATTGCAACCGTTGCTGGACAATTGCATCATGTAAGGAACCGAAAGTAAAAAGAATTGTTGAGAGAGAGTTTTGTTAGAATAATTGCTTTTAAAAAGCAAAGCACAAGTAAATGCCTATGTCAGCAAAATAAGATTTTATTGTATTTCAAATTTAACTATAATCGTCTTCGATAAATCCAACTTCTCAATTGAAATTGTACTTCCAATTCGGCTTTTAGATTCGTTCCCGTATCCAATAACAACATCTTCAAGTCTGAAATCATTGTTTAGATAATTATAATAATCATTCTTACTCCCTACAATCTTAAAACTTTCATTTACACTGCTTACTTTGCCAAGCTTAACATTTATGTTGTCTGCGATTATTTGCGCTTTATTTTTTGCTGATTTTAAGGCGTTTACAAGTAATACATTTTGTAAACTATCTATCTTTGAATGGTCAATACGTTGAACATAAATATTGTCCATGCCATACTCTAAACATTTTACAATTATCGTATCCAACAGATTTACTTTGTCAACAGTGATTTTATAAAACTTATTTAGTTTAAACTTTGTTGCTGAAGTAAAGCTATATTGCGTGTTAGCATTAAATCTATCAAGAGTAAAATTAGAAGGATTGATTCCTATTGATTTAAGAAACTGAGAAATATTATTTTCCATTATCACGGTGGAACTTTCTTTTTTTGAGTTTTCTGTCTCTTTGTCCGACATACCCAAAACAATAATATCTGGTTCTATTTCTAAATCAGCAAATCCAACAACTGTTATCAATTTGTCCTGATTGGAAGTTTGTCCAAAAATCATTAAAGGTATTAAGGCAATTAAAATCAAGTATTTTTTCATCGGAAAACAATTTTTTATTAAGTTAAACAATATCAGCATTTTTAAAAAAACAGATAAGAAATTAAAATTCAATTACAATTTTTCCTGTTTTTAATAAGGTAATAAGGTTTCTCTGATTTATTTGTCATAAGTTATTAAGATTTTAAAAATAATAAGGTTTTCTTATTAACTTGCTTCAATCCCTTCAATAAAAAAATCTATTCTTCAAAAATAAAATAAATTCTATTCCACTAACCCCAAAAGTAACGAATTCCATATTTCGAGTACATAGGCAATTTTTTCATCTTCTTAAACTCATTTTGTTCAAATTGCAGCTCTATTTATAAAAATTTTTCTAAAAATAATTATCTGAAATTCAAGTTAGTTCATATATAATCTTGAATTTTTAAATAATAAAATTGTAAAAAATGGTCAACATTAATTAAGCATTAACATCGTAAATTCAAAACAACTCAAAACTTGTAATCCCTTCCGAATTATTTTTTGGTTTTGAAGATAACTCAGTATTAATAAATCATTTCAAATCCTGTATAAGGAACCAGCACAGCAGGAATTTTTATACCATCAACCGTTTGATTGTTTTCCAGCAATGCAGCTACAATTCGCGGTAAAGCCAAAGCACTACCATTCAAGGTATGACAAAGTTGAATCTTTTTGTCGGTAGCTCTAAATCTGCATTTCAAACGATTTGCCTGGTAACTTTCAAAATTAGAAACTGAACTTACCTCCAGCCAGCGTTGCTGAGCAGCCGAAAAAACTTCAATATCGAAAGTTAAAGCCGAAGTAAAACTCATATCTCCTCCACAAAGACGAACTGTTCGCCACGGTAACTCCAATTTTTCCACCAGCGATTCAACATAAGCAACCATTTCAGCAAGCGTTTCATAAGATTTATCAGGATGTTGAATCTGAACAATTTCTACTTTATCGAACTGATGAAGACGATTTAAACCTCGAACATCTTTTCCATAAGAACCAGCTTCACGGCGAAAACAAGCAGAATATGCAGTGTTCTTAATGGGCAACTCACTTTCATTTAAAATCACGCCACGATAAAGATTTGTCACAGGAACTTCGGCAGTAGGAATCAAATACAAATCGTCCTGTGGACAATAATACATTTGATCTTCTTTATCAGGCAATTGACCGGTAGCAAAAGCCGAAGCAGCATTGACCAGATAAGGAGGCTGAATTTCCAGATAACCAGCCCCACGAGCAGAATCCAGAAAAAAATCTATCAAAGCTCGTTGTAATCTTGCACCTTTCCCTTTATAAACAGGAAAACCTGCTCCTGTAATTTTTACTCCTAATTCAAAATCAATTAAATCATATTTTTTTGCCAATTCCCAATGGGTTAAGGCATCGGAAGACAATGCTGGAATTTTTCCACCAACTTGCTCAATGATATTATCTTCTGCTCCTTTTCCTTCAGGAACACTTTCATGAGGCAAATTTGGAAGTTGAACCAAAAGAGCAGTTAATTTTTTTTCAATTTCATTCCGTTGATTTTCCAGAGATTTGATGGATTCTTTTAGTTTAATCGTTCTATCTTTAAGAGCATTGACTTCAGCTTGTTTACCTTGTTTAATAAAAGTACCAATTTCTTTTGATAATTTATTTATTTCAGCAGCCGCCTGATCACTTTCAAGCTGCGTTTTTTTCCTTTGATTGTCTAATTCAATTAGCTGTGAAACAATTTCACGAGCATCAAAATGTTTCTTTTCCAAGCGTCTAATAACATCTTCGGTATTTTCAGCGATATATTTTAAAGTGAGCATATTGTTAATAAATTATTTTAATGGATTTATGTTTACATTCAAACAAGACAGATATTTTATGCAAAAATAAAAATAATTTTAAAAGTTAATAATGAAAAAATCTCCCATCATTTTACTGACAGTAAAATAATAGGAGATTTTTAAGTTTTTGTACTTTTGCTTAGAAAATGAAATTAATTCATTTCCACAGGCTTAATAGAAACATAAGAACGATTATTTTTTTTCTTTTTAAATTCTACGATTCCGTCAACCAAAGCATATAAAGTATGGTCTTTGCCTAAACCTATATTTTCTCCCGGATGATGAACAGTTCCACGTTGGCGAACAATAATATTTCCAGCTTTGGCAAGCTGTCCGCCAAATATTTTAACTCCTAATCGTTTACTTTCCGATTCACGACCGTTTTTTGAACTTCCTAAACCTTTTTTGTGTGCCATTTTTTTATCTATTTAAATTAAGCAACAATTTCTTTAATTAATATTTCCGTAAAATTTTGACGATGTCCTGCATGTTTTTTGTAACCTTTCCGACGCTTTTTATGAAAAACAATTATTTTATCACCCCGAACATGTGACAAGACTTCTGCCTTCACTTTTGCTCCCTCTACTACAGGGGTTCCAACAGTAACATCGCCATCTTTATCAATAAGCAATACTTTGTCAAATTCAATTTCAGAACCTCTTTCTGCTTCTTCCATCCGATGGACAAACAATTTTTTTCCTTCTTCAATTTTAAACTGCTGACCTAAAATTTCTACAATTGCATACATTTTCAATTCTTTTTAAATTCTATCGGTAAGGTGAGAAAAAATCTTCTTAAAAAACCTTATCCAAAACGAGTTGCAAATTTACAAATTTATTTTTGTTTTACAAAATTATCCTGAAAATCACAATAAAAATTTTATAAAATTTATCCCATATCCTCAGCCAACTCAGTTGACAAAAAATGTTCTAATTGTTCAGGCTTTACATTCAATGTTAATTCACCATTTATAGCCCATGAAATATGGCCATTTTCTTCGGAAACCACAATAGCTATTGCATCCGAGATTTCTGTTATCCCTAATGCAGCTCTATGCCGTAGTCCTAATCGTTTTGGAATAGTTTGATTTTTAGAAATAGGTAAAATACAGGCAGCAGCTCTCAGTTTTCTATGACTAATAATCAATGCCCCATCATGGAGAGGACCATTTTTAAAAAAAATACTTTCGATAAGTCTTGAATTAATTTTTGAATCAATTTGCTCACCCGATTGAGCATAAAAGTCCAAATCATTGCGGCGGGTTATCACAATTAAGCTTCCTGTTAAGCTTTTAGACATGTTTCTGCATGCTAATACAATTTGAACAATATCATAATCAGTTTGTTCTTGTTGTATCTTTGAATTATTAAAAATATGCTTAATCTTCGTAAGAAAGCCAACTTCTCGTCGTGAACCTATTCTTGAAAAAAAGCGACGTATCTCTTCCTGAAAAATTACAATTAACGCAAAGGCACCTACATTGACAAACCAGGTCATAATGTCACCCAGCAATTGCATTTTAAACACATAAGATACAAAAAACCAACAAATAATAAATGTCAAAATACCTATAAAAATATTTATTCCTCCTGAGCGTTTGAGAAGCTTAAAAATCTCATAGAGCAGAAGAGCAACTAAAAAAATATCAATAATATCCTTGATTCCAATCTGAAATGCCATAAATTATTTAAGTATTTTATTGTCAGTTTAAAGAGCAGCTATATATTCATTAAAAATTTTTATTGTTTGCATCGCTTCTTTTACATCATGTACGCGCAAAATTGAAGCTCCACCAATCAGAGCCAGCATGTTTACAGCAATAGTACCTGTTAAAGCTTCGTCAGGGGTAATGTTCAATAGTTTATAAATCATTGATTTTCTGGATAAACCAGCTAAAATAGGAGCACCCAATTCTTTAAAATAAGACAATTTTTTTAATAACTGATAATTTTGTTGAATCGTCTTGGCAAAACCAAAACCAGGATCTATTATCACATCTGTTACGCCTAATGACCTCAATTGAGCCAGACGCTTTTGTAAAAACTGAAAAACTTCAGTAACAACATCCTCATAATCTGTCAGTTGCTGCATAGTTTGTGGAGTACCACGCATATGCATTAAAACATATGCAACTTTTAAATCGGCAATAGTTTCAAACATTTGGTCATCCAAAGTTCCTCCACTTACATCATTAATCATTGCAACTTGAAAATTTTCAACCATATATCTGGCAACTTTTGCTCTAAAAGTATCTATAGATATAACAGTTTGAGGATATTTTTTTAAAATAATTTCCAAAGCTTTGGATAAACGATATATTTCTTCTTCCTCAGATATTATTTCAGCAGAAGGTCTTGTAGAAAATCCTCCTATATCAATAATATTACCACCATTTTCTAAAATTTTATCCACAGCGTGCAAAATAGCTTTTTCCGTAGTAAAGCGACTTCCTTTATAAAAAGAATCAGGAGTAACATTAATAATCCCCATTATAAGGGGGGAAGAAAGATCAAAAAGCTGCTGGTTCAACTTTAAGTGCATAAAAAATAATTTCAATAAATTCTTGATTAAAATAAATCATCAGAAGTGCAAAAGTAAAAAATTTAAATGATTGAAAATAATGGAAAATAAAAAAATTAAAATATTAACTATCCAGATATACGTTTTTCAGAAAAAATCAGTTATTATTTTGTGAAATAAAATCAATTTATTTGATAAAAAAACAAAAATAAATTAATAAAATACTATATTTGCAAGGAATTTTTAAAAGTGAGATTATAAATAAAGTCCTTTTATTATGAATGTAAAAACCTTAATACAATTTTCTGCTTTGACAACTATCTTATTATTAGCAAGTTGTGCAAGTCAATCTAAAAAAGAAAATTATTCACGAGTTACGGGGTGGAAATATAATGATGAAAAAGGAACAGGATTTGGAGTAAAAAAAGATTTTAAGACAACAGTTCCCCCTGGTATGGTTTCCATTGAAGGAGGTTCGTTTACTATTGGAGAAAAAGGAGAAGTGGTTTTAGCTCCAAGAAATAGTAGACGACGCAGAATAACGGTAAGTTCTTTTTACATGGACCAATATGAAATTCGTAATGTAGATTGGCGTGAATATACCCATTGGATGGAAACGGTTTTTGGTACAACAGCTCCAAAACTTGTTCAAAAAACATATCCTGATGGTAAAATTTGGCGAGAAGAATTAGCTTACAATGAACCTTATATAGAACATTATTTCACTCATCCAGCTTTTGATCAATATCCTGTGGTTGGAGTAACCTGGGAACAAGTCATGGATTACTGTAGCTGGCGTACAGACCGTATTAATGAATTGGCTTTAATTAATGCAGGAGTAATTGTTCCCCCCGATTTTGCTTCCTTAAAAAATCTATCATTTGATTCCATTATTAATAATTTTGTTTTTAATACCCAAAAATATTTAAAACAACCTACTTATCAACCAAAAGCTGGTCCAAAACCTAAAAAAGATTTATATGGACAAATCCGAAAAGTAGACATGTCTGATGGTATTTTGCTTGTCTCAGATATAAGACTCCCGACCGAAGCCGAATGGGAATATGCAGCGTACGCATTGAAAGCAGACAAGGATGGCTTTATTCCTGCAGGGAAAATTTACCCATGGAACGGTTATGGGGTTAGAAATCCATCAAAAAAAGAGTTGGGGCAAATGATGGCAAATTTTGTTCGTGGACGTGGCGATATGATGGGAACGGCAGGCGCTTTAAATGACAGAGCTACTATTACAGCACCGGTAGATTCTTATTATCCTAACGATTTCGGACTTTACAACATTGCCGGAAATGTGAATGAATGGGTATTGGATGTATACCGCGTCACAAGTTTTGATGATGTGAGTGAATACAACTCGTTTCGGGGTAATGTTTATCCTACTTACATAGTGGAAAGAGAAGATGAATTGGGAAACAAAATTTATAAAATTGACTCGCTCGGAAGAATAGCAACAACGGTTTTGAAAAAAGATGATGTAAGAAATTATAAAGATGGTGATCCTGCTTCAAAACTTTCTACTGATTTTACAATGTATGGAGCTGATTCAACTGATATTTCCGCCATTACCAATATGACAAAAATTGATCCAACCGATGTTCTGGCACCACAAATAACAGAGAAAACAAGAGTTTATAAAGGTGGCTCATGGAAAGATCGTGTTTATTGGTTAAATCCTTCTACCAGACGGTATCTGGATCAAGACCAATGTGCTAATGATATTGGTTTTAGATGTGCTATGAGTAAAATTGGAAGCATAGAACCAGTAAAATACTAAATTTAAGAGAAAATGTTTCTTATTTAATTTTTTGTTTTTTTCTCTAAGTTATTTTTTATTAGCACCTGTACAGCAAAGTTCAGGTGCTATTTTGTAAATATCCCTCATATATCAATTGAAATTCGTAATTTTGCAAATTGAACAAATAAAGAATTTAAGATGAAAAGGACACTTGTCAAAGAAGCATTAAAAAGAAATGATTTTGGAGCCGAAGTAAATATCAAAGGATGGGTACGCACTCGACGAGGAAATAAAAATGTGAGTTTTATAGAATTAAATGACGGTTCAACTATTCACAATCTACAAATTGTGGTAGATAATAATAAGTTTGGTATTGACTTTTTAAAGCCAATTACTACTGGAGCTTGCATTAATGTAATTGGAAAACTTTTACCTTCGATGGGTAAAAATCAAACAATAGAAATTCAAGCAGATAAAATTGAAATTTATGGAACTGCTGATCCAGAAACTTATCCTCTTCAGAAGAAAGAACATACTATGGAATTTTTACGTGAAATTGCTCACTTGCGTCCCCGTACTAATACTTTTGGAGCAGTTTTTCGCATTCGTCATCACATGTCAATAGCCATTCATACATTTTTTCACGAAAGAGGTTTTTATTATTTTCATACTCCCATTATCACTGCTTCTGATACAGAAGGTGCCGGACAAATGTTTCAAGTTACCACTTTAAACTTGAATGACATACAAAAAAATGAAGCAGGAGAAGTCGATTATTCTTATGACTTCTTTGGCAAGCAAACAGGATTAACTGTCTCGGGGCAACTTGAAGGAGAATTAGGAGCATTGGGCTTGGGTGCTATTTATACTTTTGGACCCACTTTTAGAGCCGAAAATTCAAATACACCTCGACATTTGGCTGAATTCTGGATGATCGAGCCAGAAGTTGCTTTCAATGATATTAATGATAATATGATACTGGCTCAGGAATTTGTTCAATACTGCGTCCGTTGGGCATTAGAAAATTGTTTGGATGATCTGGAATTTTTAAATAATCGTTATGATAATGATTTAATTGAACGATTGAAGTTTGTAGTGGATAATAACTTTGTTCATTTAAGTTATACTGAAGGGATTAATATTTTGGAAGAAGCTATTAGAAATGGGCATCAATTTGAATTTCCAGTAGGTTGGGGATTGGATTTACAGGCAGAACATGAAAGATATTTGGTGGAAAATTATTTTAAAAAGCCAGTCATTGTGACTGATTATCCAAAAGAAATAAAAGCTTTTTATATGAAACAAAATGATGATGGCAAAACTGTTCGTGCAATGGATGTTCTTTTCCCCAAAATAGGAGAAATTATTGGAGGTTCACAACGGGAAGACGATTATACAAAGCTCAAAAATCGGGCTAAAGAATTGAATGTACCTGAAAAAGATATATGGTGGTATTTGGAAACTCGTAAATTTGGAAATGCACCTCATTCAGGGTTTGGACTTGGATTTGAACGTTTCTTATTATTTGTTACAGGAATGTCAAATATTCGAGACGTTATTCCTTTCCCTCGTACACCTAAAAATGCAGATTTTTAAACAGTTGAATATTTTATAAGATGAATGGAGAAATGAATAATAGTAAAGCAATTGAAATTGATAATGTCGTTATACGTTTTTCTGGAGATTCAGGCGATGGAATGCAATTTACAGGAACACTGTTTGCAAAACTTTCAGCCATTTTAGGAAATGAAATATCAACTTTTCCTGATTTCCCTGCTGAAGTTCGTGCTCCGCAAGGAACATTGGAAGGTGTTTCTGGTTTTCAGGTTCATATAGGTTCAAAAAAAGTTTATACACCCGGTGATGAAGTGGATGTACTGGTTGCAATGAATCCAGCTGCTTTAAAAGTTAATGCCAAAACTATTAAAAAAAATGGAATTATCATTTTTGATTCAGATGCCTTTCAAACTTCCAATTTACAAAAGGCAGGTTTTAAAACTGAAAATCCTTTTGAAGAATTATCATTTCCTGAGACAATTCAATTGATTCCTGTCCCTCTCACCACTTTAACTAAGAAAAGTTTAGAAGAATTCGACCTGGATAATAAAAAAGTTCTCCAAAGTAAAAATATGGTTGCTTTGGGATTAATTTGCTGGTTATTCAATCGTCCCATTGATAAAGCTTACCACTTTTTGGAAAAAAAATTTAACAAAAAGCCTAATATTTTACGTGTCAATATTAAAGCTCTTACTGATGGTTTTAATTATGGAGAAAATTTACAATTATCCATTTCAACTTTTATCATTGAAAAATCATACGAAACACCAAAAGGAAAATATACAAGTATTAATGGAAACAAAGCTGTGGCGTGGGGATTAATTGCTGCTGCTGAAAAAGCAGATAAACACTTGTTTTTAGGAAGTTACCCTATTACTCCTGCTTCAGATATTATGCACGAATTAGCTCTGAGAAAAGATATTGGAGTAAAAATGGTGCAGGCAGAAGATGAAATTGGAGGTATTACTATGGCTATTGGTGCCTCTTTTGCAGGTTGTCTTGCAGCAACAAGCACTTCCGGACCAGGAATGGCTTTAAAATCAGAAGGAATGGGATTGGCCGTAATGGCAGAATTGCCCCTTGTGATTATTGATGTTATGCGGAGTGGACCTTCCACTGGAATGCCTACCAAAACAGAACAAAGCGATCTTTTTCAAGCTCTTTATGGAAGAAGTGGTGAAAGTCCTTTGGTAGTAATTGCAGCAAGTACACCCGATAATTGCTTCAATTATGCTTATATTGCAAGCAAAATTGCATTGGAATACATAACTCCTGTAATTTTGTTAACCGATGGATACTTGGGTAATGGCTCTTCATTATGGAAATTACCTAAACTTGAAGAATTGCCAGAAATAATTCCTCATTACGTAAAACCAGGAATGGAAGGTTGTAAGGTTACTACACGGGATGAAAAAACAAAAATTCCATATCGAAGCATTCCTGGGATGAAAGGATTTTGCCATTGTAACGGTGGATTGGAAAAAGATTACACTACTGGAAATTTATCTACCGATCCTATTAATCATGAAAAAATGGTATTAGCCCGACAAGAAAAGATAAATAACGTGACAAATATAATCCCTGATATTCAAATTGAAGGAAACGAAGATGCTGATTTATTGGTCGTTGGTTGGGGAAGCACTTATGGACATTTAATCAGTGCTATTAATTTATTAAATAATGAAGGTTATAAAGTGGCATTGGCACATTTTAACTATTTGTTCCCCCTGCCCAAAAATACGGAGAAAGTTATCAAACGCTATAAAAAAGTAGTTGTTTGCGAATTAAATACGGGACAATTTGCAGCTTACCTATCTTCAAAAATTAGTCAAGTTAACTTTTTCAAATACAATAGAATTCAAGGACAACCTTTTACTGTAAATGAATTAATTGCATATTTCAAGCAATTACTTTCTTAATTTTTATAGATAAAATAAAAAATAGAAATTTTTCAATTATGGAAACATATAATATTCAAAAATATACTATTGCAGATTTCAAAAGTGATCAAGCACTGCGTTGGTGTCCTGGGTGCGGTGATTATGGTATTTACAATTCCTTATTAAAAACGATGGTTGAGTCAGGAATCCCTCCTTATGAAACTGTAATTATTTCTGGAATTGGCTGCTCTTCACGTTTGCCCTATTACACAAAAACTTATGGATTCCATACCATTCATGGAAGAGGGGCTGCTATAGCGACAGGTGTTAAAGTTGCTAATCCTCAACTTACTGTTTGGCAAATTACAGGCGATGGAGATTGCCTTGCAATAGGTGGAAACCATTTTATTCATAGCATAAGGAGAAATGTGGATATCAACGTACTTATTTTTAATAATCAAATCTATGGATTAACAAAAGGTCAATATTCTCCTACAACAAAAAAAGGATTTGTTACCAAATCATCTCCTTATGGAACCATTGAACGTCCATTTCGGCCTGGAGAACTAACACTTGGAGCAAGAGGCACTTTCTTTGCTCGCACATTAGATGTAGATTTAGTCACTTCTCAAATGGCGATGAAAGCAGCTTTAAATCACAAGGGGACGTCAGTTGTAGAATGTTTGGTCAACTGTATCATATTTAACAATGGAGCGCATGATTGGTTGTCAGAAAAAGAAACCAGAGCCGATAGAACAATTGTTCTTGAACATGGCAAACGCATGATTTTCGGAAGAAATAAAGATAAAGGTCTGATTTTAGAAAACAACGAGTTGAAAGTAGTAACCATCGGAGAAAATAATATCACTGAAAATGATATTTTAATTCATGATGCAACAACTACTGATTATAGCTTGCAAATGAAACTTGCATTAATGGAAGGTCCTGAGATGCCCATAGCTTTAGGCATTATTCGTGATGTAGAAGAAGAGACTTTTGAAGAAGCTATGGAAGGACAAATTAAAAGAGTACAAAGTTCTTCCTCTGTTAAAACATTTGACGATTTGATTGCTCAATGTGAACAATGGGAAATATAATCAATCCTCAGTTGCTTTCAAATTTTCATGATAATTTTCGAAAAATCAAATAACTAACGCAACTTTTAAGGAAAAATAATGAGGCAAAGAAATATTTTTGTCTTAAAGAAATAAATATTTTACTTTTTTGTCTTTTTATCCAGTGACAAATTGATAAATATATTTTAAGTATATTATTGTTTTTTATCCGAGAGGCATTAATTTCATTAACACCTCTCGGATAGTATATATTAAAGAGCAGTGTATCCACCGTCTATTACTAATTCAGAACCAGTTATGAAAGAAGATTCATCGGAAGCCAAAAATAATGCTCCATAAGCTACCTCAATAGCTTCAGCAGGCCTTCCTAAAACAGTTGTTCCCAGCAAATTTTTTGCATTTGCCGCATCTTTTAATAATTCCTCAGTCATAGGAGTTTTAATTACTCCTGGATGAATAGAGTTAACACGAATGTTATATTTCGCTAATTCAGCAGCTACGGTTTTTGTCAACAAACGAACAGCCCCTTTAGAAGCATGGTATGCCACAGCCGCACCACTGCCTATTAAACCATAAATAGAAGAGATATTAACTATAGAGCCTTTCTTTGCCATTTTCATCGCTGGCAATACATATTTAATACCTAAAAAATCACTTTTGGCATTAATTTCCATAACTTTATCCCATTCTTCTTCGCTAATATCTTCTATACCTGACAGACTCAAAATACCAGCATTATTAACTAGTACATCTACCTTGCCCCATTTTTTCACAACTTCATCTATCACTTTTTCCCAATCTTTAGCTTTTGAAACATCCAATTTAAAAGCAATAGCTTCACCACCCTTTTTGTTAATCTGGTTTGCCACTTCTGCTACCTCCTTTTCTAAAATATCAGCCAATACCACTTTAGCGCCTTCTTGGGCAAATAATTCAGCTTCAGCTTTACCCATACCTCTTGCTGCACCTGTCACAATTGCAACTTTGTTTTCTAATCTTTTCATAATTTTTTCATTTTATTAGTTATACAATGTTAAAATTTTCAAGATTGTTAATGAACAACTTGTATTTTTATTAAAATTCAAATTTAAAATTTAAATTTTGAATTTACAAAGTTTTGTTTAAAAATTTTAGCTTGTTTGGTATTATTTTTCAACAATTTCAAAAGTATTTTTTCTATCTCACTGTAATGTAAGAACAAGATTTATTTTGTTGAATTACCAATTGAAAAAGGCATTTGTGAAGGTAAAATAAAAAAGTTTAGGAAAAGACTTTTAGATTGTTTTTTCGTAATAATTCAGAAGTGTTGTTAATTTTTATCCCAAAATTTTTTGAAAAATATACTTTTTATCTACTTGCCAGATCATCATAAAGAACCTGAAGATAGGCTTCACCCTTTTTTTTGTTTTCAAATTTCTTTCCTTCATTTATTACTACTGATTGGGAAGCACAATCGTATACATAATAATTTTCAGGGGTTAAAAAGCCAAATCCATTGGGAAAAGTATAAAAAGCAAAATGAGGAGAATCAGGATTCAAAATATTTTTACTAAAAACAAATTCCTGATGAGGAATCTGCAACTGATGCAGGATGGTAGCAGCAATATCTATTTGTGAAGCGTACGTATCAATTTTTTGATGGGATATTACGGCACCTCCTAAAATAAGAAAAGGTATTTTGTAACGTTCAATAGAACGGATATCAATAGAGGATGGATAATGCATAGCATGGTCGGGAACCAACAGTATAATTGAATTATTCCAATATTTTGTTTTTTTAAATTTCTCAATGAACTCGCCCAAACAGCTATCCGTATATTGAACGGAATTCAGGTAAAGATCATTATTTTTATGATAAGGAACTTCAAAAGGTTCATGGCTACTCAATGTCTGTATGATTCGCATAAAAGGTTTTTTTTGCTCCTTTTGTAAATCGGACAGAAAACGTTGAAACACAATATGATCATGGACGCCCCATTTCATTGTATGTTCTTTTCTGGGAAAGTCCTGTTTCGTAATAAGTTCATCGACTCCCTGCGAGATTAAATAAGAACGCATGTTTGTGAAATCAGCATCTCCGCCATAATAATATGCTACCTGATAATCATTCTGTTTTAATGATCTGGAAATAGAAGGTAACGTTTGGCTTTTTCGTGGATATTTCATAATAGAAGTGGTGGGTTGAGCAGGATAACCACTTAAAATTGAAACAAGTCCACGATCGGTTCTGAAACTGTTTGCATAAAAATTAGTAAATAAAATTCCTTCATCGCAATAGTGATTCAAATGTGGAGCAATTCCTGGAATTCCACCCAGAGGTTCAATTATTTTCGACCCGAAACTCTCCAGTATAATCAGAATAATATTGGGACGTTGCAAGGAAAATAAAGCAGGAATTTCTTTATTAATAGGTTGATCAATCAATTTTTTAAACTCCTCGTGAGCTTCTTTATCGCTCATAAAACGATATTGACGGTCAAAATCCTGTTCCTTAAAGAGAGATTCCATAAAATTAAACATAGGATTGACAGCCGCATGATTCAATTCGATTCGTGAACTAAAATAAGCTTTGCTAACATTCATTGTGGAGACATCAAAACCGCCACGAATAGGAATAAAAAGTAAACCAGTAAATAATAGCAACACAAAAGCATTCAGAAATTTGTTTTCATTTCCCTTTTGAGAAAACTTCTCTTTCAATAAAAAATGAGTAAACAAATAATACAGTAAAATAAAAATGATGGCTATTACTATTATCCCAATAATAACAGTTAGTATATTTACACTCGCCATCGCTTCTTTCGGCCATTTCAGGTAAAAAAGCACCGTCGCATCTAATCGAAATCCCCAATAACCATACAGAGAAATATCTGCTACAAAAATTATTGAAATAAGCAAAGCTACAATGGCAAAGTAAACCTTAAAAATTTTATTGATAACTTTAGATGATACCCACAATGACATAATTAGAAAAATTCCCGGCAATATCGTCAAATAGCCAGCCATAGAGGCATCTAATTTTAATCCATTGCCGAGTACATGAACAAAATCAAGGAAAGAGATATCGTGATACAAATTATGGTAATACAACATGAAAAGCGGTTTCTGAACGAGGAAAATCAGGATAAAAAAGAGATAAATTTTAATAAATTGAATAAGTTTGCTGATCATTTATGAAAAAAAAATTAATATCTGACTATAAAAATTGCAGTTGAGATAATTTTTTACAAAATTGCAAATTTCTTGTCTGTTGACAATATTAAAAAATTACACAAAGATAGTTTTTTTGTGCAATTTTCTTTCTCAAATAAAATATTTTTTCTCGAAAAAACGTACAAATTGAAAAGTTTAAAGATAAATATTAAAAAATTAGTCAATAAAAAGAATAAATTTAAAAAAAAATGTAACTTTGTTTTTTCATTTGAAAAGTAACAAATTTTATAAATAATCATTTAATTTTTGATATGAAAAAGCATAATTTTAATGCAGGGCCTTCTATTTTACCTTGTGAAGTAATTGAAAAAACAGCTCAAGCTGTGTTGGATTTTAATGGTTCAGGTTTGTCTATTCTGGAAATCAGTCATCGATCAAAAGATTTTCAAGCAGTTGTAGATGAAGCAGTAGCTTTAATGAAAGAATTGCTCAATATTCCTGAAGGTTATTCTGTGATTTTCTTAGGAGGTGGAGCAAGTTTACAATTTTGCATGGTTCCATACAATTTGCTGGAAAAAAAGGCTGCCTATTTAATTACCGGCAGTTGGGCAAGTAAAGCTTACAAAGAAGCAAAAAGTTTTGGAGAAGCAGTAGAAGTAGCATCTTCAAAAGATGCCAACTTTACTTATATTCCCAAAAATTATGTGATTCCTGCTGATGCAGATTATTTTCATATTACTACCAATAACACTATTTATGGAACTGAATTGTTAAAGGATATTGACTCGCCAGTTCCTTTGGTAGCTGATATGTCTTCTGATATTTTTTCTCGTCCTGTGGATGTTTCAAAATATGGAATTATTTACGGTGGAGCTCAAAAAAATTTAGGACCAGCAGGTGTGGCATTTGTTATTATAAAAGAATCTATTTTAGGAAAAGTATCGCGTTATATTCCTACGATGCTTAATTATAAAACCCATATTGAAAACAATTCTTTGTTTAATACACCGCCCGTTCTTCCTATCTATTCTTCTCTGGAAACTTTACGCT
>DAOOVG010000003.1:32312-42901 GCA_035369865.1 Paludibacteraceae bacterium
GGTTGAAGGCACAAGGAGGAGTAAAAGAAATGGAAAAACGGAGTATTGCAAAATCAGAATTGCTTTACAATGAAATTGACCGAAATAAACTTTTTGTTGGCACAGCAGCTAAGGAAGATCGTTCTCGAATGAATGTATGTTTTGTTATGAAGCCTGAATATCAGGAGCTTGAAGCAGAATTCTTAAAATTTGCTACCGATCGCGGCATGGTAGGCATCAAAGGTCATCGCTCAGTAGGTGGTTTCAGAGCTTCTCTTTACAACGCTTTGCCTATTGAAAGTGTTCAGGCTTTAATTGATTGTATGCAGGAATTTGAAAAATTGCATTAATTTTTTTATTTACTTTGATTGATTCGTTATAAAAAGAAAATGGGAATGTTTTCTCTTTTATAAGAAAAAAACATTGAAAATAAAGTTTTTGCTTCTACATAATAAGTTAAACCTTTAAATTATTTTATATGAAAGTACTTATTGCTACCGATAAACCATTTGCAAAAATTGCAGTGGATGGCATACGAAAAGAAATTGAATCGGCTGGTTTTGAACTGGCATTGCTTGAAAAATATACGGAAAAGCAACAACTTCTGGATGCAGTGAAAGATGTTGATGCTCTGATTGTTAGAAGTGATATTGTTGATGCTGAAGTTATTGCTGCTGCAAAAAAATTGAAAATTGTCGTTCGTGCTGGAGCAGGTTATGACAATATTGATCTTGATGCTGCTACAAAAGCGGGTATCTGTGTAATGAATACTCCTGGACAAAATTCAAATGCAGTTGCCGAATTGGTTTTTGGTTTGTTAATTTATGCAGTAAGAAATTTTTTCAATGGCACTTCGGGGACCGAATTAAAAGGGAAAAAACTGGGCATCCATGCTTATGGCAACGTAGGGAAAAACGTAGCTCGTATAGCTAAAGGTTTCGAAATGGAACTATATGCTTTTGATCCTTATTGTCAGCCTGAGGACATTAAAAAAGACGGTGTTCAGCCTTTATCTTCTGTTGACTCACTTTATGAAAATTGTGAAATTATTTCTATTCATACGCCTGCCACTGCTGAAACAAAAAAATCTATCAATGCCAATTTACTTCAAAAATTACCGAAAGGAGCAGTGATTGTGAATACTGCTCGAAAAGAAGTAATAAATGAAGAAGACTTAATAGCATGCATGGAAAACCGATTGGATATAAAATATGTAACAGATATTATGCCCGATCATCATGCAGAAATGGTAGAAAAATTTCCAGGACGATATTTCTCAACTCCTAAAAAAATGGGGGCTCAAACAGCAGAAGCAAACATTAATGCTGGAATTGCAGCAGCCAAACAAATTGTAGATTTCTTTAAAAATGGAAACGAACAATTTAGAGTAAATTAAAGAAATAGCAATAATAATTCTTGAATGAACGAGAGTTTCTGGATTATTACTCTATCTCGGAATCTAAAAAATGAAATGAGTGCTAAACTTAAAGGTAAAGCACTCATTCTTTTTAGAACATGACCTTGATTTAGATTAGCTTTCGATTTGTTTTTTGTCATGCATAAAAAATTAGAATGATTTTCAATGCTTTAAAGACTTACATCTATAAGTGAACGATGTATTCCTAATGACAATTCTCGGATAATTATCCGTCTACTTTTCAATTTTTCTTTAAAAATCACTATCTTTGTAGTGTTTTTTTAGAAACGATTTTCTATTACATAAGTATTTAGTAATTTGATACTTGTGTAATAATTATAGGAGTTAAGTTTGATACTTACAGAATTTCAAGACATTTACGCACAACATCCACAAATTAAAGCACTTGAAAAGTGGATACCTTCTCTCGAACAGAATATAAAAATTTCTGGTTTGAGCGGTTCTTCTTTTGCTCTGATTTTAGCTTCCCTTTTTAAAAATGTTCCCCAACACCTTCTCATTATTCAGGACGACGTGGATGATGCTGGTTATCTTTATCACGACCTAAAACAATTACTTTCTGAAAATGAGATATTTTATTATCCTTCTTCCTATAAACAAGCCATTAAATTATCCCAATTAGATGCAGCAAATGAGATTTTAAGAACAGAAGTATTAAACAGACTCATTCATAATGCAATTCCTTGCGTGGTGGTAACTTATCCTGATGCCATCATGCAAAAAGTAATTGCTCCACAATATATTAAAAAACAAACACTTAGATTGAAAGTTGGCGAAAAAGCCAATTTGGAGGAAATTGCAGAAACGCTTTTCCAATACGGTTTCAATAAAGTAGATTTTGTTTATGAACCGGGGCAATTTTCTATTCGAGGCGGAATTGTAGATATTTTTTCTTTCTCTTCCGAACAGCCTTATCGTTGCGATTTTTTTGGTAACGAAATTGAATCCATTCGTATATTCGATATTGAAACCCAACTTTCAAAAGGAACAAAAAACGAGATAGAAATTATTCCAAATTTGCACCATGACAAAGTTTCGCCTCATGTTTCTTTTTTTGAATTTATTCCTAAAAATACCATTATTGTCATCAACAATCCTTTTTTTATTAAAGAGCGAATCAATCAATTGTATGATGAAATTCTTGTTAAAATAAATACCCAGAAAAGTATTGCTGATTTACATCAAACGCACATTACAGGGAATGAATTCATCAGCCTTGTTACGCCATTTCGAAAAATAGAAACGGGAACAGAAAAAAATTATTTTAAGATAACTTCCCAATTGAATTTTAATACTCTTCCACAACCTGTTTTTCACAAAAATTTCGATTTAATCAGCGATCATTTAAAGAAAAAGATTGGAGAAGGTTATCAAATTTATATCCTCAGTGATAGCACTAAACAAACTGATAGAATCGCCATGATTTTTGAAGATCGTGGCGACAATATTCCTTTTACACCAGTCAAAAATACATTACATGAAGGATTTATCGATGAAGATTTAAAAATCTTATGCTATACTGATCATCAGATTTTTGACCGTTTTCATAAATACCAGTTGAAAACCGACCAGGCTCGTCATGGGAAAGTCATTATGACGCTCAAGGAATTAAATCAATTAAAAATTGGCGATTACGTAGTGCATGTGGATCACGGAATAGGTACTTTTGGAGGGTTGGTTCGAATGGAGAACAATGGAAAAATGCAGGAAATGGTAAAACTCATTTATAAAGATAATGATATTCTTTTTGTGAGCATTCATTCACTCCATCGCATTTCCAAATACAAAGGAAAAGAAGGAGAGGCTCCACGTATCAATAAATTGGGTACCGGAGCATGGGAACGTCTTAAAGAAAAAACAAAATCTAAAGTTAAAGATATTGCTCGCGAATTGATTCAACTTTATGCACAACGAAAAGCCGAACAAGGTTTCCAATTTTCACTCGATAGTTATCTGCAACAGGAATTGGAAGCCTCGTTTATTTATGAAGACACGCCCGATCAAGCAAAAACTACTGCCGATGTAAAAAAAGACATGGAAATACCCATTCCAATGGATCGATTAATTTGTGGAGATGTGGGTTTTGGAAAGACAGAAATAGCTATACGGGCTGCTTTTAAAGCTGTGGCTGATAATAAACAGGTTGCGGTACTAGTGCCAACAACTGTGTTGGCTTTGCAACATTACAACACATTTAAAGAAAGATTAAAAGATTTTCCTTGCAATGTTGAATATTTAACCCGTGCCCGAAGTGCAAAAGAAACCAAAGATATTCTAAAACGATTAAGTGAAGGGAAAATTGATATTATCATTGGAACGCATAAATTAGTAGGTAAATCGGTAAAATTCAAAGATTTGGGATTGCTTATCATTGATGAAGAGCAAAAATTTGGAGTTGCGGTAAAAGAAAAATTAAAACAAATGAAAGTAAATGTTGATACATTGACGATGACTGCCACGCCAATTCCACGTACTTTACAGTTTTCATTAATGGGAGCCAGAGATTTATCCATTATCAACACTCCCCCACCCAATCGTTATCCTGTGCAAACAGAAATTCATCAGTTTGACGAAGAAGTGATTCGTGAAGCTATTCAACTTGAAATGAACCGAAATGGTCAGGTGTTTTTTGTTCATAACCGCATTCAAAATATTTATTCTGTCAAATCATTGATTCAGCGACTGGTTCCAGGATGCAGAGTAGCAGTTGCTCACGGTCAAATGCCATCCGACCAACTGGAAGAAATTATCGTAGATTTTATTAATTACGATTATGATGTCTTGGTAACCACCACAATTATTGAATCGGGTATTGATATTCCCAATGTAAACACTATTATCATTAATAATGCTCATAATTTTGGATTAAGCGACTTGCATCAGTTACGTGGCAGAGTTGGACGAAGCAACAGAAAAGCTTTTTGTTATTTGATTGCTCCTCCTTCTCATTTGTTGACACCTGAAGCACGACATCGACTGGAAGCTATTGAAACTTTTACCGATTTAGGCAGTGGATTCAACATTGCTATGCAGGACCTGGATATTCGAGGAGCAGGAAATATGCTGGGTGCTGAACAAAGCGGTTTTATTGCTGAACTTGGATACGACACTTATCAAAAAATTTTGAATGAAGCTGTTCAAGAATTGAAAAATGAGGAATTTGCAGAATTATACAAAGAAGAAAAAGAATATACTCCTACAACATTTGTTACTGATTGTCAAATAGATACTGATTTGGAACTTTTGTTTCCGGCTGAATATGTGGAAAATGTTTCAGAACGAATCAGTTTATACCGTGAATTGGATAACATTGAAACCGAAACAGAGTTAGTTAAATTTGAACAGGAGCTGGAAGATCGTTTTGGGAAAATTCCACCACAAGGAAAAAATCTCATTCAGCTAGTACGATTAAGGTGGCTTGCCATGTATTTTGGCGTGGAAAAGCTCATTTTGAAAAATCAGCAAATGATTGCCTACCTTGTTTCCAATGCTGAATCGTTCTATCAATCCGATATTTTCGGAACACTTTTACAATATGCAGCTTCTCACCCCCATCAATGCAGTTTCCAGGAAAAAAATGGGAAACGTTCCATTGCTTTCTTCCATATTAAAACGGTGGACGATGCTTTACAACTATTTAATGAACTGAAAGCAAAACTGGAACAAATAAAGCTTCAGACACAGGTAAATTAAAAGGCAGACATAAAAAAACCGCATTGTTCTTCATGAGAAAAACTCCTATAAATAGGATTTGAGACGTTAGCTTTCTCTGTAATCTGCCGTCCGTCATTGCTGACAGATACCCGAAGGCGCAGCCCGCCATTGAAAGCCAGACCTTTCTCGGAATGAATATTTCACTGATGAGTTTTCCAGTCTCAGAACAATGCGGCTAGCTTTCTCTTATGCAAATATAATAATTTATTCTCAATTTCTAAAAAAATTTTTGTTAAAAATGAGACTTTTTCATGGTTTTATCTAAATCGACTGATAATCAATTTTATATACTCCATTAAAATTCATTCTAAATTCATTCCCCTTCTCAGTTGAAATCAATTTGAAAATATTTTACTCATGATTTGTCAAATGTAATAAGTTTTTTAGTATCTTTATTCTTGTTTTTGATTAAACAATTGAAAATTAATGAAGTGGGATAAAATTAAGATAACAAAGCAAAACGGTGAAATAATAGAAGCGATAGCCCCTATTATCATTTCAGCCAGCCGTGCTACGGATATTCCTGCTTTTTATTCCGATTGGTTAATCCATAGAATAAAAGAAGGTTACCTTAAATGGAACAATCCTTTTAATGGCATTTCTTCTTATGTTGCTTTTTCAAAGGCACGACTTTTTGTTTTTTGGTCAAAAAACCCCAAACCGTTATTGAAATATTTAGATTTCTTTGACGAAAAAGGATTGAATTATTATTTTCAATTCACACTCAATGATTATGATAAGGAAAAATTAGAACCTCGCGTCCCAAATGTTCAAAACAGAATAGAAACTTTTTTGCAATTATCTGAACGAATTGGCAAAGAAAAAGTAATTTGGCGCTTTGATCCATTGATTTTAACTGATAAGATGGGAGTTGACGAATTATTGAAAAAAGTAGAAAATATTGGAAATCAATTAAAAAATCATACTCAAAAGCTGGTTTTCAGTTTTGTTGACATTAAAATCTACAAAAAAGTTCAAAACAATCTGCAAAACAGTTCTATTCATTATCAAGATTTTAACGCACGAGCTATGAATGAATTTGCATCGGGACTTCAAGCTTTGAATAAAAATTGGAATTTCGAATTAGCAACATGTGCCGAACAAATTTCTCTGGAAAAATATGGCATAAACCACAATAAATGTATAGATGATGATTTGATCATTAAACTTTTCCACCATGATAAAAAACTGATGGATTTTCTTGGCGTAAAAATAATCCCAGCAGATATATTTCATCCCACTCAGACCATTGTAAAAACCAAAGATAATAAAGACAGTGGTCAAAGAAAATTTTGCGGATGCATTGTGAGCAAAGACATTGGTGAGTATAATACTTGTCCACATTTGTGTAAATATTGCTATGCAAATTTTTCTAAACAATTAGCTTTAAAAAATTGGAAATTGCATAAACAATCTCCTTTTGACGAATTATTGTTTCATTCGATTAAATCTCCAGAACTTTTGCAGATTCTATCAAGCTAAAAGAAAAAATTATTTTTAGGGTAATAAAATTGTTTATGCAGGAGTAAAAGATGGAAAGAGAATGTCAGCGGGCTTTTAAAATTGCAACACAAAAACATAAAAACAATAGTTTTGAGAAATAAAAATATAAATATAATTTTACCAATCTTATCAACGAGTTATTTTAGTTTTTAACTCAACTGAATTTCGAAAAAATATTAATCTTTAAATTCAATCCCTATGTATTTACCTACTAATTTTCCGGCAGAAATGGCTCAATATCAATTACTATTGATAGTTTTGTTACTTTGGGATACGGTATGGAAAGCTATTGCCATGTGGAAAGCTGCAAGGAACAATCATCTTGCATGGTATATTTGCCTGTTGATTTTCAACACTGTTGGTATTTTGCCTATCCTCTATATTTTGCTAAAAAGAAAAAAGGAAACTCAAGTAGTATAAAACAAAATCTGAAATAAAAAGAGACTACCGTTGTTTCTCAGTAGTCTCTTGAATGGTGAGCGGCAAACGGGATTCGAACCCGCGACCTTTAGCTTGGGAAGCTAAAGCTCTGCCAACTGAGCTACTGCCGCAAAAGAAAAACAATCTTTTTGCAAATGTAAAACGATATTTAAAAATAGACAAATCAAAAAAGAAAATTTATACGTTTTTCTTAAAGAAAATCATTTTACAATTCCTGCAAAGCCCATAAAAGCCATTGCCAGCAAACCAGCTGTTAATAAAGCGATTGGTGTCCCTTCCATTCCTTTGGGTAATTTTACCATGCTGAGTTGCTCACGAATGCCAGCAAATAAAATAAGAGCCAGGCCAAAACCAATGGCTGTCGAAATAGCAAACACCACACTTTCCATTAAATTAAATTCTTTTTGAATTACCAAAATGGCAACTCCTAAAATGGTACAATTCGTAGTTATCAAGGGAAGGAATACTCCTAAAGCTTGATACAAAGATGGTGAAATTTTTTTTAGAATTATTTCAACCAATTGCACCAGGGCAGCAATCACAAGAATGTAAACAATAGTTTGTAAAAATTCAAGGTTGAAAGGTGCTAAAATCCCTTTTTGAATAAGATAGGTAATAATGGTAGAAATTGTCATAACAAAAACCACCGCTCCACTCATTCCTAAGGCAGTATCGATTTTTTTAGATACACCTAAAAAGGGACAAATTCCTAAAAACTGTGTCAGTACAATATTATTTACAAAAACAGCACTGATAAATATCAAAAAATAAGTCATTTTATTTGTAATTTATCCGTTATTAATTTTTTTTGATTGATAAATAATGAAATTGCATTATCTGAAATAATTTTCTGTCTAAATTTTAATATGTTTAATTAGTTTATTGACAATGGCAATCAGGTAAGCCAGTGCAATAAAGGCACCGGGAGCTAAAATAAAAATCAAAGTACCGTAATGGTCTGAAAAGATATTGACATTGAAAATTTTCCCTGTCCCTAACAATTCACGAATGCTTCCCAGAATGCCCAATGCAATTGTAAAGCCTAATCCAATGCCAAGTCCATCCAACGTAGAATCTAAAACAGAATTTTTTGAAGCAAAAGCCTCTGCTCTTCCTAACACAATACAATTAACCACAATTAATGGAATAAAAATTCCCAAACTTTCGTATAAAGCAGGAACGTAAGCCTGCATGAACATTTCCACTACACTAACAAAAGTAGCAATCACCACCACATAAGCCGGAATGCGAACTTTTTCGGGAATCACGTTTTTCAACATGGAAATTACCATATTAGAACCAATTAATACAAATGAAGTAGCAAGTCCCATGCTGATTCCATTTAAAGCTGAAGTAGAGGTAGCTAACGTTGGGCACATTCCTAATATCAGCACAAACGTGGGATTTTCTGTGATTAAACCATTCAGGATGATTTTAAATTTAGACTGACTCATTTTTTTCCTTTTTTATTAATTGTTCATTGAATTATTTTGGTAGAATCCTGATGTTCTATTTTTGAAGCTCCACTTTCAGAATCAATTTTATCTTCGCTTTTGTTTTCAAAATTTCTTGAATAAGCAACATACGCATTATGAATAGCATCCAAAAACGCACGGGAACTAATAGTTGCAGCTGTAATGGCATCAACTTCACCACCATCTTTTTTAACGGTAAGATTATTTTTTTTTGGATTTTTTCCTCTAATGTCTTGATTGCCAATTGGAGTTTTAAACCAGTCTACCATTTTTGTTCCCAAACCAGGGGTTTCTTTTTGTTCTAACACTGAATAATTTATGATATTTCCTTCTTTATCAAAACCTACCATAACTTTTATTTCTCCTCCAAATCCTTTTTTTGAAAAAGATTCAACAGCTGCCCCAATAAAAACATTATCCTTATCATAGGCTTTATAAATAGTTAATGTGTCGCCGCTATTTAAACTAATTTTTTCAGGAGTTGCTAAATGGTCAAAACCTGGAATTACTTCTTTAATAGCATTTTGTTGCTTTACTGTTTTTGATTTTTCAATTGGATCTTTTGTTACTGAATAAACGGAACTTAAGGTGAGAGCCGAAATTACTGTAATTGACAGCAACACGCCAACCATATTCTTGAGATTTGATTCTAATTTTTTCATTATTTAACTACCTCCGCAAAACGTTTTGGTTTAACATAAGCATTGATAAGTGGTGTAAAACCATTCATAATCAAAATAGCAAATGACATTCCTTCAGGATAGGAACCCCAAACCCGAATAATAACAGTTATCAGCCCTATTCCAATGCCATAAATTATCATTCCTAATTTTGACATGGGAGAAGTAACATAATCCGTTGCCATATAAATAGCTCCTAACAATAAACCTCCTGTCAAAAGATGAGTAAGTGGTAAAGCACACATTTCAGGATGAATGAAATGAAGAATTCCTGTAAAAATAGCCACAGTAGCCAATATGCTGATTGGAATATGCCAGCTAATAATTTTTTTCACCAGCAAATAAATAAAACCTATCAACAAAGCCAGTGCTGAAACTTCGCCTAACGAACCACCCATATTCCCGAGAAACATATCCAGTGTTGAAGGAAGCGTTCCAGCATGTTCTTTTAACAGTGTAAGTGCTGTAGCTGAAGTTTCTGCATCTAAATAAGCCATATTAAATGGAATAGGTTTAGGCCAGGTAGTCATTTGTACTGGAAAAGAAATTAACAAAAATACGCGTCCTATCAATGCTGGATTAAAAGGATTGTTCCCCAAACCCCCAAAGCTCATTTTCCCTATTCCGATGGCAGCTAATGAACCGATTATAATTATCCAGATGGGAAGATTGGAAGGTAAATTAAAAGAAAGCAACAATCCAGTCACTACTGCTGAAAAATTATTAATAGTCAATTCACTTTTTAACAAAAATCGTTGAATAAGATATTCAAAAGCCACACATGAAATCACTGCGGTAACACTCACAATAAAAGCACCCAAACCAAAATAATACAAAGCAGCCAAATAAGCTGGAATTAATGCAATTAATACACCTTTCATTTCTTTAGTAACGGAATTCCCGCTATGAATATGAGGCGCTGGCGAAACAACTAAATTGTTCATATTTGAATCCTATATTTTTTAATTATTGCTATTTATCTTTATATTGTTAATTGCAACTTTACCATTTTTGATATAATCCAGTAAAGGACGATGGGAAGGACAAATAAAACTGCATGAACCACATTCAATACAATCAAGAGCTTGATTTTTCTGCATTTCTTCCCATAACATTTTTTCTCCCAGACTCATCAATAAATAAGGTTCTAATCCCATTGGGCAAGCAAACACACATTTTGAACATCGAATACAATTCTCTACTTTTTTTCTATAAGCTTCTGTCGAAGGAATAAAAAGTAATCCTGATGTACCTTTAGCAACAGCTACTTCCAGCGAAAATAAGGCACGTCCCATCATCGGTCCGCCTGCTACAATTTTTCCTGTATCTTCTGGAATACCGCCAACTTGCTCAACTACG
>DAOOVG010000004.1:0-41799 GCA_035369865.1 Paludibacteraceae bacterium
TAATTATAATTATCGCATTCAATAAATTATTCTTTACACATTTTTGGGATACTACTAAAAAATGATTTTTTATTACTTTAAACTTATTATTAAAGGATGTTGAATTTTTTCTGTAAATTGATATAATGCATTAAACCAATCATTATCAGTCGGATATTTCCATTTGTTCCATCCACCACCGAAATAATAAATAAAATTCTCTCCCACCATATAATCAGAAATAAGTAAAGCATGTAAATTTTGAACTTTAGCCTCCTCGATTTTACAAGGGACAAAAACAGCTACATAATTTCGTCCTGAGGAAACTTGATTATCAGAAACTGCATCTTCACAATAAGCAGCGATTCCTTTTTCAGCATTTAATAAAAGATTTCCTTTGTTGTCGTGCAAAACAATACCGGCTGCCAATCCCATTTTTTCGTCTTTACCTTTATATATTACTTCAGCTTTATTAAGCAAAGAACCTGCATCGACAGTAATTGTTAAATCTTCTTGGTAAAATAAATCATTCACTTTTACTGAATCATAACTAAGAGTAAATTTAGAACGTAGTGGTCCACTGAAATGCAATTTATAACTATCAAAGTGTCCATCAATCCATAAAGAATCATTAACATATGGTGCAATTCCACCAGCACCTAAGGTATAACCCACTTTGTAACAATCTAAGCCTTTTCCATGATCAACATGATAGGAAAGGCCTTTATTAAATTCATTGTAGTAAAAAGTATCTACTACTAACTCATCAGTGCATTTTAGCCAAAGGTCAACACCGTTACTTGGATTTTCGTCAGCTAGAGCTGGACCATACATTCTGTAAGCGGCTAAATCGTTTTCCCAGGCAAAATCATCTTTGCGTTCTGGAACAAAACGAGCAAATGTTTTTGGTTTCACAGGAGTAGGTTTACCCTTGACAAAATGATAAACAGTTTTTTGATTAGCTTTTACGTTTGCTTGAAAAATAAAGGCTTCTGCTTTCTTATTATCGTCGACAATAATTTGATATGGCACTTCTTCATTTTGTTCATTTTTAAGTATGTATGAAGCAGAATGATCGAAATGCTTTAAAATTTCTTGATTCTTAATTTCGACTATCTCATTCTTTCTGTCAAATGACGTTGGATTAATTATTTCTATTGATTTTGGCAGAGAGCTACACGAAGCAAAAAACAAAACAATTAAAATAAAAAAAAGATTCCTATTCATATTCAGATTTTTTAAAAGCCAATTAACTACTTTGATCAACAAAGAAATTAATTGGCTATATTTTAATTTATTATGAAGGTTGTTTACCAAGATATGCCAATATACCACCATCTACGTATAAGATGTGTCCATTAACAAAATCAGAAGCACTCGAAGCAAGAAATACAGCTGGACCTTGCAAATCTTCAGGTGTTCCCCAACGTGCCGCCGGAGTACGAGATATAATAAAATTATTGAAAGGATGACCATCTACTCGCAAAGGGGCTGTCTGTGGAGTAGTAATATAACCTGGTCCTATTCCGTTTACTTGAATGTTGTATTGACCCCATTCGCAAGCAAGATTTTTAGTTAACATTTTTAAACCTCCTTTAGCAGCAGTATAAGCAGAAACTGTTTCCCTTCCTAATTCGCTCATCATAGAACAAATATTAATAATTTTCCCTCCTCCTTTGTCAATCATTCCTGGAGCAACAGCTTTTGAAACGATAAAAGGTCCATTTAAATCTACATCAACTACCTGTTTAAAGTCAGCAGCACTCATTTCTAATGCTGGAATACGTTTAATAATTCCAGCATTGTTTACCAAAATATCAATAACACCGACTTCTTTGGTAATTTTTTCAATGGCTTCATTTACAGCTTTTTCATTAGTTACATCAAATACATAGCCATGTGCTTTGATTCCATCTTTCTGATAGGAAGTTAAGCCATTGTTAACTTTTTCTTCATTAATATCATTGAATACAATAGTAGCTCCTGCAGCGTAAAAAGCTTTTGCAATGGCATAGCCTATTCCATAAGAAGCACCAGTAATTAGTGCAATTTTCCCTGTTAAATCAAATTGATTCATTTTTTTAATTTTTTTAAAGATTAAGTTTAAATATTTTACAAGATTTTGTTCTTCATTGATAAAAATTGAAATTTAAAAAAAAAGTTTATTTCCAGAAAATTATCGAAGATCCGTATTTTTGTAAAAATCCTGATCACCATAGTCCAGATTTTCACCTGCCATTCCCCAAATAAAAATATAGTTGCTTGTGGCAGCCGCTGAATGAATTGACCATTGTGGTGAAATAACAGCTTGTTCATTTTTCATCCAGATGTGACGAGTTTCGTTGGGCTCTCCCATAAAATGACAGACAACTTCATTTTCAGGTACTTCGAAATAAAAATATGCTTCCATTCGCCTGCTATGAGTATGGACTGGCATAGTATTCCATACGCTTCCTGGAGCAAGTTCTGTCATTCCCATTTGTAACTGGCAAGAATCAAGTACTTGAGATACAAGCATTTTATTAATGTTCCTATGATTCGAACTTTCCATAGAACCCATTTCAGCTATTACAGCATTTGCTTTAGTAACTTTTTTGTCAGGATAGTTTTTATGGGCAAGTGTAGAATTGAAATAGAATTTTGCTGGGTTTGAAGGGTCTAAACTTTCAAAATAAACTTTCCTATTTCCTGCACCTAAATAAAGTGCTTCTTTATAATTCAATTCAAAAACATTTCCATCAACGGAAATTTTGCCAGGTCCTCCTACATTAAACGTCCCGAATTCACGTCTCGAAAGAAAATATTCCGACTTTAACGGTTCAATGGTTTCCAGAGGAAGAATTTCATTTACTGGCATAGCACCTCCTATAATGATGCGGTCAAACAATGAATAGACCATATTCACTTCATCTTTTGAAAAAATCTTTTCTACAAGGAACTCCTTTCTCAATCGAGAAGTGTCATAATTTTTTACATCTTGCGGGTGAGAAGCATACCTTATTTCATAATTTGTTTTCATATGGGTAATATTTTAAATTTTTTGATAAAACGAAAGGTTATAAATAAAATTAATGTTGTCCTGAATTGATTTAAAAAAGAATACGAAATTTCCTTTTAAGCAAAGTTAATAAAAAAAGGAAGGTAAAAAGTGCAATTTTGTTCAAAAAAGGTGGAATAACTGTTTTTTTTCTTAATTTTTGATTAAAAAACTATTTTATTTGTAGCAGCCAACCAAGATTTACCGAAAGATTGATATTGTTTGAAGTTTCAAAGTAATCTTTTTTACTGTTCGAAAATATGTCGCTTAAGCTATAATTGAATCGTGTATCAAATTGGAAAATGTTTTTTTTCACTTTAAAAAGCATACCGAGTCCACCGCAAATGCCATAATCAAAAGGATGCTGTACTTTCGTAATATGTTGCGTTTCAGTTGAATTTGCTGAAAGATTTTTTAGTACATTTTCAGATAACAAATAACTTATTTTAGGACCTAAATTAATAAAAAAACGACTGCTATTTCCAAAATAGATATGAGTCAAAAAAGGAAGTTCAATGTAATTTAATTGTTTGGCGTAAATATTTCCTTTTTCTTTCCATCCCCGTTGGAAAAAATTTAACTCTGCTTGTACTCCAACGTTTTTTTCATCAATGTATCTGAAAACAATTCCTCCATTGTAGCCTAATAAAATTTCCTGTTCTACAGAAGGAGAAAAATGTATCATGGAAGCTGAGACTCCATGACTTGTCCCCAGGTATATTTCAGGTTGGTCTAATCGACTTTGCGAAAAAACAATTACTGGGATAATTAGTAAAATTAAAAGATAAAGTTTTTTCATAAATTACTTGAAATTCCTTTCGCCCCAATAAAGTTGAACATTGATAAAGCCTGATTTTTTGGAGTTACGTTGAAAATTAAAATCAGATTGTAATCCTTCGGTATAAGTAAGGGAATTTAATTGAGTATTTAAACTGTTACCATATAGATGCAAAGTTGGAAGAAAACAATTCATTAAATCATATCCCAGAAGATCGTAGCGAGGCAATTTCGAAGTTATTTCCCAGTTGAAAAAACGATTGAATTCATCTTCATATTCCTTCAATTTTTCAGTATCTATGTCAGGTTTAAAAGGAGCCACATAAAAACCCTTAAGTTTTTGAATATTAGAATTATTTCCCCAACTGTATTCTTCATACAAAATAATGTTATATTTATCATTAATATTCAGTAAATCTAATAAATAGGGATTCACTCCTGATATATTGTCTGTATTGAAAAATATCAGATTATCAACATCCTTTTTTAATATGTTCTCTATTGAGGAAGATTTGGAGGAAAGAGAAAAAACTGTAAATTTTTTGTGATTGTTGGCTAACATTTCCTTAAATTCTTCCATTAACTGGTAGTTGTCATTTAAAATGTTAATATCAGGAATTTCAGCAAAAATAATATTTGGATTTTTAAATTTCTCATAAAGTTTATCGTATAAAAACTTCAGTTTTACATTTCTGTTGTTAGGATTGAATTGAAATACATAAGGATTGTAAACAACGTCGTAAACTTTTGAAGAAAAAGGTATTAAATTATTAATTTTATTTTTTAGAGCAAACTCCGTTACGTAAGAAACCTGAGTGCTATAAGCAGGCCCTACAATCAAATCTACGTTTTTAAGTTCTGGCTGAGAAAGAATTTTTTTTATTTTTTCTTCTGATTTTTCAGTATCATAAGTAAATATTTCCATTGAAATATTCTTTTCCTTCCCTTTTTTAACAGCCAACAAGCTTCCTGCGTAAAAGTCAATAAAGTTTTCACGACTTAATTGCGATTTAGTATCATTGAGCATAAAAGGCAGGAGAAAAGCAATCTTAATGATTTTTTCTTGTTTGCTAACCGTTTCTCCTTCACTTGTTGCCTCTTGCATAATTTTTTCAGTAGTTGCAAGTTGATTTAAGTCCGGTTGAATATTTAAAACCGGAATTTTTAGTTTACTTCCCGCTTTTAAAATTTCAGCCGAAGAAGGATTGTATTTTATAATGTCAATTACTTCAACATTATATTTTCGGCTAATGGAATATAAAGTTTCACCTGCTTCAACCAAATGAATAAAATAAACACTATCCCCTTTTTGTATTTTTTCAGGTTCTGTATAATTATTTTTTTCAAGCGTATCTGTTTTGATTATTTTTTCTGATTCTTTGTTTTTTTTAGGTATAAATAATACATCGCCTTCACGTAAACCTTTTTCAACCTGCGGATTAAATTTTATAATTTCTTCCTGGCTTACGTTATAGAGGCGGCTGATACCGAAAAGTGTTTGTTTTTTTTCTACTTTATACTGAATAAATTGAATGGTTGAAGTTGTAGAGCTATCTGTTCGATGGTTATAAGAAGATTGTTCTTTTTCTAAATTTGTTTTTTTTACCGGGATTAAAATAATTTGCCCAGCTTTTAGACCGTTTTCGATAGAAGGATTGGCTTTGAGAATTTCCTCTTGCGTGATGCCAAATTTTTTGCTGATAGCATAAGTTCCCTCAGCAGGTTCCACAGTGTAAAGATAATATTCAATATCATTAATGATTTTAATTGGATATTCATTATTTTGACTAAACAAGTGATAAAAAGATAATAAAAACAGAAATACCAATAAACTGAATAAATTTTTCTTCATGACGGTATTTTGATGGTTTTTTATTCTTAAGCTTGAAAAATAATAAAACGTGAAATGTTTGGTTAATAATATACTTTTGCAAAATTACATGAAAATCGAAGTATTTCCAAACGCGTGAAAATAAAAATCAATGTCACAATAACTTGAGCGACTTACCATACGATGATAAAATCATAAATATTTACCTTATATGGATAACCAGTTGCAGTGATGCAACATCCGTTTCAGTAAATATGTTCCCAATAAGGAAAACAAGGTATCGGTGCACAAAGTTATTGAAGATATTTCTTCAAATGGTTTTTTCAATATTTTTTGAAGTTCTTTAACTTTGTGGTGAAATATTAAACGATAGTACTCCATAATAAGCAAAATAAACAACTGTCTTTACCGACAACGAAAGCTTTTTATTTTCCTATGTTCCTGATTTTCAAAAATGAAGACGGATACTTTAGCTTTGCTTTTTGCAGGATCAAAATTGCCAATAGCTTTATTATCAAAATAATAGGCTATACAATTTTAAGAATAAGCTATTGATTTATTTATCGAAGAAAGATAAACATTTTTGTTCTCAACTTGATATTGAGAAAAAATCACATTGGTAATGAAACCTCAATTTTTCGAACCTTCTGAATCTTGAAATTGTCACTGAAACGATGTTGATGACATTCAGCCACAATGAATTAATTTTTTAGTAAATTGTTATGTTAAAGCGGTCAACTTATTTCAGGCATTGATAAAAAAATCAAAATCTTATAATTAAATCGTTTGATAAAAATTCATCAAAATAGTTATAGAAGCAATATTTTTATTTTTAAATATCCCAGAAATTTCTTATTTTTGTACAAATAATCAGAGTTAGATTTGCTCTGAAACAAGAATTACTATCATCTTAAATTTAAAAATCAGCTTCAATAAAATAATTTTTTAAAGAGAATTTTTAAAATTCAAGAGATTGTTTTTGATTTTTTAATCAATATGGAAGAAATTTTAGAAAAAGATTTGTTGGTTGATTACGGCGATAGCACCATTGTCACGCTGGAAGGTTTGGAACATGTTCGTCGTCGTCCAGGAATGTATATTGGTAAACTCGGCGATGGTTCACACCCTGATGATGGAATTTATGTTCTGTTGAAAGAGGTTTTGGACAACAGTATTGATGAATTCAGAATGGGCGCAGGTAAAACCATTGAAGTTCAAATTCAAGACGGCGTAGTGCAAGTACGCGATTATGGACGTGGAATTCCGTTAGGAAAAATGATAGAAGCTATTTCTGTAATGAATACGGGTGGTAAATACGATTCTAAGGCTTTTAAAAAGTCGGTTGGTTTGAATGGTGTTGGTAGCAAAGCTGTCAATGCACTTTCTTCTACTTTTATTGTTCAGAGCTTTAGAGAAGGTCAGTCTCGCCGGGCAGAATTTACACAAGGGAAACTGGTAAGTGATAGCGGAATCATCCCTGACGAAGGTGAACGTGGCACTTTAACCATTTTCGTTCCTGACCGAGCCATGTTCGATGGATACGTTTATAAAGAAGAGTTTGTAGAAGCCATGTTGCGTAACTATGCTTATCTAAATACTGGGCTTACTCTTGTTTTTAATGGAAAAAAAATTTCTTCTCGCAATGGTTTGAGTGATTTGCTGAATGAAAATTTAACTTCTCAACCACTTTATCCTATTATTCATCTTATAGGCGAAGATATTGAAATTGCTTTTACGCATACCAATCAATATGGCGAAGAATATTATTCTTTTGTAAATGGTCAGCATACTACACAGGGAGGAACTCATCAAAGTGCTTTTCGTGAAGCAGTAGCACGTACCATCAAGGAATTTTATTCTAAAAATATGGAGTTGGCTGATGTTCGAAACGGTATTGTAGCAGCTATAGCCATAAGTGTTGAAGAACCTGTATTCGAATCGCAAACAAAGACCAAGCTTGGCTCTCGGGACATGGCTCCAAATGGTATTTCTATCAATAAATTTATTTCTGATTTTGTTAAAAAGGAACTGGATAATTATTTGCACCGTAATCCTGAAACGGCAGATATTTTATTCCAGAAAATTCAGGAATCAGAAAAAGAAAGGAAAGCCATTGCCGGCATAACCAAAATAGCACGTGAACGGGCAAAAAAAGTCAGCCTGCATAATCGAAAATTACGCGATTGTCGGATTCATTATAACGATACAAAAGGAAATACAGAAGAATCATGTATTTTTATTACAGAAGGCGATTCGGCAAGCGGTTCTATTACCAAAAGCAGAGATGCCAATACGCAGGCTGTTTTCAGCTTGAGAGGCAAACCTTTAAATTGCTATGGACTGACCAAGAAAATTGTTTATGAAAATGAAGAATTTAATCTATTGCAAGCGGCTTTAAATATTGAAGATGGCATTGAAGGACTACGTTACAATAAAATTATCCTTGCTACTGATGCGGATGTAGATGGAATGCACATTCGCCTGCTGTTGATTACTTTTTTCCTTCAATTTTTTCCTGAACTCATCAAAAAAGGACATTTATATATTCTTCAAACACCACTTTTCAGAGTAAGAAATAAAAAAGAAACAATTTATTGCTATTCAGAAGAAGAAAAAAAAGTTGCCATTACTCGTTTGGGTGACCAAGTAGAAATAACGCGATTCAAAGGATTAGGTGAAATTTCTCCTGATGAATTTAAGAATTTCATTGGCGAAGATATACGGTTGGAACGGGTAACACTTAAAAAGGAAGATGCTTCTGCTGCATTATTGGAATTTTATATGGGAAAAAACACTTCTGAACGTCAAAACTTTATCATTGAAAACCTGAAAATTGAAGAGGAAAATGTGGAAATAGAAGAAATGTAATTCTCTTCTCATTTTTGTAGAATTTTTTTGATTTAATTTGTACGATAAATAAATGCCTGAAATCAAAACAGAAGGAATAAAATATGTTGGTTCAAAATTAAAAATCATTCCTTACATTTTGCAGATTCTTTCTGAATTAAAAGAGGTAAAAAATGTACTCGATGGCTTCAGTGGTACTACGAGAGTTTCTCAGGCATTTGCTCAATCAGGTTACAATACTACTTCCAATGATATTGCAGTTTGGTCAGAGGTTTTTGCTACCTGCTATCTCAAATCAAAAGGTAGCGATACTTATTACCAGCAACTGTTGGATTATTTAAATAGTTTGAAAAGCTATGATGGCTGGTTTACAGAACATTATGGGGCTGATGAAGCCAACAGCAAACGACCTTTTCAGCGAAAAAATACCCAAAAATTAGACGCCATTCGCAATGAAATTGACAGATTAAATTTGAATTGGGAAGATAAATGCGTTCTACTAACAAGTCTTATTTATGCACTGGATGCCGTTGATAATACCATTGGACATTATGCAGCTTATCTTTCTACATGGTCGCGGCGTTCATATCATGATTTAAAATTAAAATTACCTGCACGATTTAAAATCATTTCTGAAAATACTGTTTTCCGAAAAGATATTTTTGAAACCATTGCCGAAAAATCTTTCGATTTTGCTTATTTTGATCCACCTTATGGTTCCAATAATGAAAAAATGCCACCTAGCAGAGTGAGGTATGCTGCCTATTATCATATCTGGACAACTGTAATTCTTAACGATCAGCCAACGCTTTTTGGAAAAGTCAACAGGCGATTGGATACCAAAGATTTATTAGCAGGCTCTGTTTTTGAAGAATTCAGAAAAAATAAAAATGGAAATTATCTTGCAATGGAAGCATTACAAAAGTTAATCAAAAATACGCAGGCTCATTATATTCTTCTTTCTTACAGTTCAGGTGGAAGAGCAACTAAAAAAGATTTGATGGATATTGTACTTTCTTCTGGAAAACTTCTGAAATCCATTGAAATTGATTATAGAAAAAATGTAATGAGTAATATGTGTTGGACCAACGAATGGGCTCATCATGATAATAAACATTTTGAATATTTGTTTTTAATGGAAAAATTTTAAACTTAATTTATTTAACTATCTGATTTTTAAAAATTAATAACATATAAAAAATGAAGAAAATTGCAGTTTTAACAGGAGCAGGCATGAGTGCCGAAAGTGGACTTTCCACTTTTCGTGATGCTGGTGGACTTTGGGAACAACATCGGGTAGAGGATGTAGCCACACCCGAAGGATTTATGCGAAATCCTGAAATGGTACTGAATTTTTACAATGAACGTCGCAAGCAGTTACTGGCTGCCAAGCCAAATGCAGGACATTATGCATTGGCAGAGCTGGAAAAAGATTTTGAAGTACATATTATCACACAAAATATTGATAATCTGCATGAGAGAGCTGGAAGTAGGCATGTGGTTCATTTACACGGTGAACTGATGAAAGTAAGATCTACTGGACCTGGTCAGGAAGTTTATGAATTGAGTCCTGATCACCTCGAAATTCATGTTGGTGATAAATGTCCAAAGGGTTATCAATTGCGACCGCACGTGGTATGGTTTGGCGAGCCTGTACCGGAAATTGAAAAAGCCATCGAAATTGTTTCCGAAGCTGATATTTTTGTTATCATTGGTACTTCGATGCAGGTTTATCCAGCAGCAGGTCTAATTCATTACGTAAAGCCAGGCACGCCCATCTTTTTAATTGATCCCAAAGAAGTAAACATTACTTCCCGTAACGTAACTGTTATTCAAAAAGGAGCCAGCGAAGGAACAAAAGAATTGTTGGAAATTCTGAAAAAATACAAAGAGTAAAAAAGGATTAAATTTTTCGGTAATTTTCTTTTGTTGAGTTTCAGTCTTTGATTTTTGCCGCTTCGTGTTACGATATTTGTAATTTCGTTTATTAATTTTAATAGGTGTTGAATTATATTCGTTTTTAACACGTTGTTTTTATTGCTATTGTAAGAAAATTCCTTTTTTATTATCAATAAAATCGTGTAAATTTGTATCAAAATTCTTTTTTCGGGGTGTGGCGCAGTTGGCAGCGCGCTACGTTCGGGACGTAGAGGTCGCAGGTTCGAGTCTTGTCACCCCGACAGATTTTTTTTGGTATAATTTTTGTTTCCTTTTTTAAAAGAAATATTTTAATACCATTATCATGAAAAAACAATTATTTATTTTATTAGGATGCCTTTCGATTTTATTGTCATCCTGTTTGAAAGAAGAGGATACTAATTCAACCCCTACTATCAGTTTTTTGTCGTATCCTCTGACTAATAACAATGATTCTTTGAAAATCAGAATTATAAATGGTTCTTATGTGCTTGACACAATAGAAGTGGGTGATACAGTTTTTTTTGAATTAGGATTCAATAGTTACTACAACAATTTAACTTCCTTCTATTTACAACAAAGTATTGATAGTGTTGGGAAAATTTTACTTCCTCCCGTAGAAAATTTAAATACTATTTTTTCTTCTTCTCTTTCAGATTATGAAAAGGGGAAATTTATTTTTCTAAGTAATTTAAGTGCCATTTATTTTCCCTTTGAATATGTGGCTCTAAAGAGGAGCGATGAAGCAACGCTAAATTTTACCCTTTCTTCCGATGCTGATTTTAAAGACGGATATGGCTATAATACAGTTGTTTTCAAACTAAAAACTCCTATAAAGCGGAAAAACACTATACAACAATAAATTTTTAAATATGGCTAAAAAAGGACTTTTTCAAAAAAGAAAATGTCCTTTTTTTATAACTTTATCTTAATTGTGTTAATTTTGTAAATTTCTGTTTTCTAACATTTTTTTGAAGCAAATTTTTAATATGGAACGAATTTTTTTAATCGGTTACATGGGTGCTGGAAAGTCTACTGTGGGTGAACTTTTAGCACAAGCTCTTGGCTATGAGTTTATTGACATGGATTATGAAATTGAAAAAAGAACACAACAAACTATTTCTAACATTTTTGCTGAGAAAGGTGAAAATGAATTCAGAAAATTAGAATATGATTGTTTACATGAAATAGGTCAGAGAAACCGTGTTGTTATTTCAACTGGTGGTGGTGCACCTTGCTTTTTTAATAATTTGTCCTTTATGAAGGAGAATGGTTTGACCGTTTATTTAAAAGTGCCAGCAGAACAACTTAAAGAAAAACTTGAGATGTCCCGATATGATAAACGTCCTCTTATTTCCGGCAAAAAAGGTAATGATTTGCTGCAATATATTAAAAATGGTCTTGCTGAAAGAGAACCTTTTTACCTACAAGCAACTCTTATAGTAACAGGTACTTACGAGGAAATGGTAAACCAAATCCTGAATTATCTTTCCATACATCAAAAAAACAATTAAAAAAATTGAAGTAAAAGATTTTCCTTTCACGTGTTGCTGTTTTAACAAACAGTTGCCTTTTCAACTTTTTCAGTAGTAAAAATAGAGGTATTTATCTCTATTTCTGAAATGGTCAATCGAGAACTGAAATAATTCATCCTCTTTCAATTTTTTATATCTTTTTGAAGCATTTTTTTATTAACTTTATCCTTCAAAAATTTATTAGCTATTTTATTCATATTCAAAAACCAATTAGTTTGATTTATCATGAATTCTTTTGTTCATCTTCATGTTCATTCTCATTATTCCATTCTTGATGGGATGTCATCTATACCTGATTTGGTTGAAAAAGCAATAGCCCACAATATGCCTGCCATTGCTTTAACAGATCATGGCAATATGTTTGGAATCAAGGAATTTTACAATTATGTAAAGAAAAAAAATCAGCCTATTCATGATAAAATTGCCTCTTTAACTCAACAATTTCAAGATATTCAACTCACAGACGAAGAAAAAAAAGAAATTCAACTTCAAATAGATAAGGAAAAGAAGAGTTTGTTTAAACCTATTATGGGATGTGAAACCTATGTAGCTCATCGTAGTAGGCATTTAAAGGAAACACCGGAAGATAGAAGTGGTTACCATTTAATTCTGCTAGCAAAAAACAAAACTGGTTATCGCAATCTTTGTAAAATCATAACATTAGCTTATACAGAAGGAATGTATTATCGTCCCCGAATTGATAAAGAACTTCTTGAAAAATATAGAGAAGGATTAATTGCAACGTCGGCTTGTCTGGGTGGAGAAATCCATAAAAAAATAGAAAGTGGAGATCTTGTAGAAGCTGAAAAAGTTATTCTGTGGTACAAAAAAGTTTTTGGTGATGATTTTTATATAGAATTACAACGTCATCAGACAGATAAACCCGGTGCCGATGTTACCACTTATGAAAAACAGAAAATCCAAAATGCTGAATTAATCAAATTGGCTCGAAAAACCAATACCAAACTTATAGCTACTAACGATGTGCATTTTGTGGAAGAAGAACATGCTGATGCACACGAGCGTTTGATTTGTCTAAGTACGGGTACAGATTTAGACGATCCCCAACGGATGCGTTATACAAAACAAGAATGGCTTAAAACGCCACAAGAAATGGCAGCTATTTTTGAAGATATTCCCGAAGCACTCAACAATACTTTGGAAGTTGCTGAAAAGATAGAATTTTATGATATTGATTCAACACCAGTAATGCCTCTTTTTACTATTCCAGAAGATTTTGCTACCGAAGCTGAATATCGTTCCAAATTTACTGAAGAAATGTTACGCCAGGAATTTGAAGAAAGTTTTGATCGTTTGGGCGGCTATAATAAAGTAGTGCGTATCAAACTGGAAGCAGATTATTTAACCAAACTTACACTGGCAGGCGCAGAGGAACGTTATGGGAAAAATTTACCTCCAGAAATTGAAGATCGTATCAATTATGAATTGAAAGTAATAAAAACAATGGGATTCCCTGGTTATTTTCTTATTGTACAAGATTTTATTCAGGCAGCAAGAGATATGGGTGTTGCAGTTGGTCCAGGACGAGGTTCAGCAGCAGGATCGGTAGTAGCTTATTGTTTGAAAATAACCGATATTGACCCACTAAAATATGATTTGCTTTTTGAACGTTTTCTTAACCCTGACCGAATTTCTATGCCCGATATTGATATTGATTTTGATGACGATGGAAGAAATCAAGTATTACGTTGGGTTACTGAAAAATATGGAAAAAACAGAGTGGCTCATATTATTACTTTTGGAACGATGGCGGCAAAAATGGCTATTAAAGATGTGGCACGTGTCCAGAAATTACCTCTTTCGGAAGCTGAACGTCTGACAAAATTAATTCCTGATAGATTACCGGATACTCCTGATGGGAAAAAATTAAAAGTAAACTTATCCAATTGTTTTGAGTTCGTTCCAGAAATTCAAGTGGAGTTAGATTCCTCCAATAAAAATATTGTAGAAACCCTCAAATATGCGGAAATGCTCGAAGGCACTGTTCGTCAAACAGGAGTTCATGCTTGCGGAGTAATTATTGGAGCCGACGATTTAAGCAATTTTATCCCTTTAAGTACAGCAGAAGATAAAGATAAAAAGGAAGAAATTTTAGTCACTCAATACGAAGGTTCAGTGATTGAAGAAGTAGGATTGATAAAAATGGACTTTTTAGGATTGAAAACTCTTTCCATTATCAAAGATACGATAGAAAATATAAAAAAATCAAAAGGCATTGAGATAGATATTTCTTCTATTCCTATTGATGATCCTGAAACGTATCAATTATTCAGTAAAGGACAAACAGTTGGAACTTTTCAATTTGAATCAGCAGGTATGCAAAAATACTTGCAAGCCTTGCAACCTACTCAGTTTGAAGATTTAATTGCCATGAATGCATTATATCGACCCGGACCTATGCAGTATATTCCTCAATTTATTAATAGAAAACATGGGCTTGAAAAAATTGAATATCCTTTTCCAGTGATGGAAAAAAGGTTGAAAGAAACGTATGGTATCACCATTTATCAGGAACAGGTAATGCTTTTAAGTGTTGATTTAGCAGGTTTTACCCGAAGTGAAGCTGATGAGCTTCGTAAAGCTATGGGTAAAAAGTTGAACAGCAAAATGGAAGCCTTGAAAGAAAAATTCATTATCGGTTGTCAAAAAAATGGTTATGGACCATTAGAAAAAATAGAACAAATATGGAATGACTGGATAGAATTTTCAAACTATGCTTTTAACAAATCACATGCTACCTGTTATTCGTTGATTGCTTATCAGACAGCTTATTTGAAAGCACATTATCCAGCAGAATTTATGGCAGCCAACCTGTCAAGAAATAAAGATAACATTGATGAGATAAGAAAATTCATGGATGAATGCAAAAATATGGGTATCAACGTACTGGGTCCTGATATAAACGAAAGTGATTTGACTTTTTCTGTAAATGAAAAAGGAGATATTCGTTTTGGACTGGGTGGCATAAAAGGCGTTGGCGAAGGTGCTGTCACTAACATCATCAATGAACGAAATTCACATGGAAAATTTAAAAGTGTTTTTGACTTTGTAGAACGTGTCAATCTTTCTGCTTGTAATAAGCGAACCTTTGAAAGTCTTGCATTAGCAGGAGCCTTTGATAGCTTAAATGATATTCAGCGAGAACAATTTTTTGTTGAGAATAGTAAAGGAGAACAGGTTTTGGAAAGCCTTATTAAATATGGAAACAAATTTCAGGCAGATAAAGCAATGAATCATAATACTTTATTTGGACTTTTTGATGAGATTGAAATTGCCAAACCCGAAATTCCTTTTGCTCCTCAATGGTCGTCGCTAATCCGTTTAAATAAAGAAAAAGAATTAATTGGAATATACCTTTCTGCTCATCCTCTCGATGAATATGAATTTGAAATTAATAATCTTTGCAATACAACAACCAGCGATTTGAAAAATCTTAACGAACTGACAGGTAAAACGTTGAAATTAGCAGGAATTGTAACCAGTATTCGTCATGCTACTTCCAGAACAGGAAAGCCTTATGGTGTTTTTACTTTAGAAGATTACGACGGATCGTATGAATTTGTGCTTTATGGTAACAATTATATTGATTTCCAGAAATATATGATAAAAGATTTGTATCTTTTTATCCAGGCTGTCGTTCAAGAAAAATATGCTGATAGCAATTACCGTAAAAAAAACAATTTTACTTCGTCAGAACTTGAATTAAAAATACAAAAAATTGATTTATTACAAGATATAAAAAATAAAATAATAAATTCACTCACTTTAATGATTCCATTACAGGAATTGACAGATGATCTGGCTCAACAACTCACAGATATTATTCTTCAAAATAAAGGAAATATTAATTTATATATCCAAGTATTTGATGATCATAATGTCGCTAATAAAATCAATTTCTTTGCAAGACGACATAAAATTGAAATGAACTCCACAGTTTTTCAATTTTTGAAAGAAATTAAAAAAATTGGAAAATTCGATTTCCAAGTCAATTAAATTTTGTCAAATGAAGCGATTTCAATCTGGGAATTCATTAATTTTTTTCCAATAAAAGATGATAAATAGAGTTTAAAAAACAATTTATTTTGAAATTCGTTAATAAATTATTGATCGAACAATTAAAATTATAAAATTATGGCATTAGAATTTACAGACGAAAATATTAAGGAAATTATCAATAATGGAAAACCAGCGGTTGTCGATTTTTGGGCAGAGTGGTGTGGTCCCTGCCGTATGATGTCACCTATTATTGACGAATTGGCTCATGAGTATGAAGGAAAAGTAGAAATAGGGAAACTGAATGTAGATGAAAATGCCGAGACAACCGAGGAATATGGCATTATGAATATTCCGACGCTTTTGTTTTTTAAAAATGGTCAAGTCGTTGATAAACAGGTTGGTGCGACACAGAAAAGTGTGTTAGTAAAAAAAATTGAAGCACTTCTTTCTTGAACTCTTGTTCAATGATTTATTTAACTTGTGGTTGTGTAAAGTTCATTCTTTTGCGGTTTTTTATTTGTTTTTACAAAAATAACAAATCTCGAACTTTACACATTTTTTCGAACAGTATCAATTCTCGAGCATAATTTATTTTACGAAAATGTTATAAAAATTTTATTATGATAAAATTTTCTCTGAAGAAATTTTTTTAAAAAATTTGCTAAAGACTTGATTGGTAGTTTCTTCTATATTATTTTTTTCAACTAATACAAAAAGTACATCTCCTGGTAAAATAGTGGTTTGCCCTGATGGTGCAATTATTTCATTATTTCTGTTAATCATAGTAATAGTAGTATTTGAAGGTAAGTTTAAGTCAGAAATTTTACATTCACCTTCATATATTTCATCATCAATAAAAATTTCTATTAATTCATAGTCAATATTATGAAGGGTTACAAGTTCCATTAAATGTTTTACGTCAATTTTCTTTTTATTGTTTAATTTCAATATATCGGCTAATTTTCCAATAGTAGTTCCTTGAAATAAAATAGATAGTATTACTGCAATAAAAACTATGTTAAATATTTGATGTTGAGGGTCAATCCCAGCTACAATTGGATAAGTGGCTAAAATAATAGGAACTGTTCCTCTAATGCCACTCCAGCTTAAAAATATATTTTCTTTTATTGAAAGTTTTGAAAAATAAGTAGTAAGAAAAACAGTTATAGGCCTGGCAATAAAGGTAATAATTAAAAATAATATAACACCATATAACCAAATGTCAGGGAATTTGCTTGGAAATACCAACAATCCTAATAAAACATATATTCCTACATTTGCGATAAAGGATAGCGTATCAGTGAAGGATGAAATTCTGGTATTATAAGGTAGTTTTGTGTTTCCTAAAATGAACCCGCTAAAAAATACAGCCATCATTCCACTTGCTTTGCAGAGTTCTGCTAATCCAAAACTTAAAAAAATTAGTCCTAATAAAAATAAATGATAATAGCCTACATCTAAATCTTTTAATTTATTAAAAAGAAATTTACCCAAATATCCTATCAGGTATCCAAAACCTATACCTCCAACTAATGACCATAAAAACATTAAGATAGAAGACGAAGTATTAAATTGTGCTCCCAATTTTAGTTGGAGTACAAAAGTAGTAAGTATTATGGCCATTGGATCATTAGTTGCCGATTCTACTTTGGTTATAGAAGTAGCCATTGTATCAACAGAGCGGGAGCGCAAAATGGAAAATACAGCAGAGGCATCTGTTGAAGAGATAATCGAACACAATAATAAAGATGTGATAAAATCCCACTTAAAAATGAATGTAAAAATTAATGCTCCAATAAGTGCTGTTACTAATACTCCGACAGTGGCTAAGATAAGAGCTGGCTTCATTACGATTTTTAAATTTTCTTTTTTCGTTTCGAAGCCCCCAGCAAACAAAACAAACATTAAAGCAATGTCTGTGATTTTTTTTGTTAAATTGGCATTATCAAAATAAATTAAACCCGTCACATCGCTGCCGAAAATTATTCCTATTCCTAAAGCAATTACAATCAATGGAACATTCCACTTTTTAAAAAAAGCAGCTATAAATACAATAAATACCAATATAATACCGATAATGAGCAAGATAAATTAATTTTAAAGTGAGAAAAGGTTAATAATTTAAAGAAAAAGACATAACATTTTTACCAGCCATAATTGAGTTTGAAATAAATATCTCTTCCTGGTTCTAAACAGATGAGACCTCTTGTAGCGTCAAGATGATCATGATAGGAAGTATTCAAGATATTATTTGCACCCACTAACAATTGGAAATAATTAGCTTTCCCTACGCTGATTTTTGCAGAATGAATGTTGGCATTAAAAATAACATGTCCATTAGTTGGTTGTTCTTCTGGAGCAACTTTTGATTGCTTGGCTGCTCCTATCGCTGATAATGAAATCTCAAACAAGTTTTTTTGCATATAATTTAAAGTAAGAATACCCTTCAAAGGAGGAATTTGTGGTAACCATTCATCTTCCTTAATGTCTTTCCCAAACGTACAGGATAAATTTCCCTGTGTAGAAAGAAAAGAATTAATTTTCCAATTTGCATCTATTTCAAATCCATATAATATAGCTTTATTTATATTAGTATTGATATAAGCTTCACGGTTTTCAATGATACCATTTGAATTTATATAAGTAAATGTTCCTTTCTTTTCAGTAATCAAATCAAACAAATAGTTGATAAAAACATCTGTTTTCAGGAAAAAACGATGATTATCTAACGCATAACTTAAATTGGTAAAAATTCCTTTTTCAGGTTTCAAGGAGGGATTTCCCACTCTTATTATTCCTGATTGTTGATCAATATATTTGAATAATTCTTCTATAGAAGCCATTCTATAAGAATTTGACAAAGAAAAAGTAAATTTTTGTATGGAAGTAGGATAATAAGTTAAATCAACTTGAGCAGCATAAGAAAAATTACGATGTTTCCCCGCTTCATATAAAATCATTCGAGGAAGATTTGCAACATATTTTTGTTCGGATGGCAAACTGTTCGAATAAGTGTATCTATAAACGGGTTGAAAGGCAGTGTCATTAGAAATTTGGAGATAATCCAGCCTTAATCCCGCATTCAAAACCCAATAATGGGGAGAAAATTCCCACCGATATTGTCCAAAAATTCCAGCATCAAACATTTCAGTATCAGGAGTTGGCTGCTCGCCAACAACAGTGGTAATAGAATCTCCTCTTGTTATTTTTTTGCGAATAGTTTTTGTATCATGAAGCCAGCTTTCAGCCCCAAATATTAATTTATTATATTCGGTAAATCGCCAATTGGAAACTGCTTTTAAACCCCACGTTGAATTTAGGCTCGAAGGTAGAATAACAGTTGATGCATTTACAATATTTTCAATATCGTGATCAAAATTTTGGGTATAAGCTTTCAGACGAACTTCTTTAAGATAGTCGCCCACATCAGAAAATACATATTCAGCACTGAATAAATTTCTTTTTACATTTTTGTAACGTACCATAGCTGTATCAAGAAATGTTTTTCTTTCAAGTAGACCAATATCCCACGCTTCAAAATGCTGATAATTAAATAATAATTCCTGATTTGATACATAACTCATTCCACCTTGAACACCCCATGAAACATCATTAAACTGACTATTAGGTAATTTTCCTGTTGGCGTTTGAATATTTTGTGCAGCACGATAACTTCCTTTCAAGGATAAATACCAATTTTCATTAGTAAGGTCTATTTTTGCATCGTTGTTCCATAAATTATTGACGGTATGTAAACCTGATCCAACTTTACCTTTTACCTGAAAAGAGGAAGTATAAGTAGGACGTTCGGTAATAAAGTTTACAACTCCTCCTATAGCTCCTGAACCAAATAACGCTGAACCAGCGCCTTTGATAATTTCAATTTTTTCAATGCTGTTTAAATCAACAGTTGATAAAGCTGCTGCCATACCAGTAGTTGTAAAAATTCTATTATCATCAATTAGAAACAACAAACGAGGTTCTGATAATCCTCTAATGTTTACTGAGGTTGCCCATATTCCATCACGCAACATTGCAATTCCTGGCTCCATTTTCATAGCATCTGCTGGCGTAAAAAAAGTAGCCGATTGAAAAGTATTTTTATTCATTACTAACAATGGAAAAGCAAAATGGTTAGAAGCAATGCCATAAACAACTGCTTCTTTGGTCCTTTTTTGTGAAATAGAGTCATTTTGAATGGTATCTTCCTGCAATTCTTGAGCATGGATAGGAATAGCAAGAAAGACTCCCATTAAAAAAATAATAAATGATGGAAATTTCATGTGAATTTATTTTTCAAAAATTCAATTGAATTTTTTCAAAATTAAAAGAAATATTGAGTTTTCCCAAAATAATTTTTAATAAAAATGAAAGAAATTTTATGTCGGTTCAGTTAGTTCTTCTAATTTTTCTGGTAAACCGTAAAAAAATATCTGCAAAAATAGATTTATTGTTAATTAATAATGAGAGAAATAAGAGTAAATATCTGGAAAATATTCTTTATGATTCAATATAATTCAGCCATTTATAAGAGAAGTCATATCAAGGTAAATAATTTTGCTGGAATTTTTAGTAAATGAATAAAGAATTAAAATTTGTTATCTGGTTCTTTACAGAATCTGGCTAATATGAATTACCAAAAACAGATTGTTATTATGTCAATTTTTTGATTGTTAATGTCATTTTGGCACATTAATTATAAGGAATAATTAATTTAAGATCGAATAAGAAAATTGTGATAAAAACTTTGATACTGAAATAGATAAAAGTTCGGAAGAGACAATAAAGAAGTTTTTATTTAAAAGCTGTTGACTTGGTATTTAATTTGAGATTTTTATATCAAAAAATAAAGCAAAAGAGGATAAAAAATAGGGTAGTAAAAAGCTATTTATCGAAGTTATATTCGATATTAAGTGATTTAATTTCCCACAGGTACGGATAAATATTTTGTTTTTATTTAGTAAAACATTAATGAAATGGATGATGGATTTTGTTTGAAGATGGCTGTACCAGAAATGAAGAAAGATAATTTTAACATCGAAATGAATGATGATGTTCTTTTTATTTTATCAAATAAAATGGGTGTTTAAAAGAAAACAAACGATTTACTTATCGTAAGTTTTTTGTTCGTTCATTTATTTTACCTGCTACAGTGGTGGCAGATAAAATTGGAGCAAAATATGAAAAACAGATTTTAAAATTTTATATCCCTCAAAGAAGAAACTAAAACAAAAGCAGTTAAACAAATTGAAATTCAATAAAAAACATTTTTTCTCGAACAAAAAGGAGATAGAAAATGTTTTTCTTTATATTAATTAAGGAATTTTTTCAAAAAATTGAATATGGAATATAAAGATTATTATAAAATACTGGGAGTAAATAAAAATGCTTCTCAAGAAGAAATAAAAAAAGCATACCGAAAATTAGCTGTAAAATATCATCCTGATAAAAATCCAGGGAATAAGCAAGCAGAGGAACAATTCAAGCTTATTAACGAAGCTTATGAGGTATTGGGCGATCCTGAAAAAAGAAAGAAATATGATGATTTAGGAGCAAATTGGAATCGTTTCTCGCAGGAAGGCAGCTATTCAGGAGGAAATCCATTTGAAGGCTTTGGAAATCAAGGAGGCCAACAGTTTTTTTATGAAGGAAACTTGAACGATTTGTTTGGTGGTGGTAGTGGCTCTGGTTTTTCAGACTTCTTTGAGCGATTTTTTGGTAGAGGAGCTGCAGGAAGAGATGCTTCAACTGGATTTGGGAGAGGATTTAGACAAGCAGAAGTAAGAGGTCAGGATTATGAGGTTGAAATAGTTTTAACTCTTGAAGAAGCTTATCATGGAACAAGTAGAATCATTCAACTGGATAATGAAAAAATCAGAATTAAAATAAAACCAGGGGCTTATGATGGACAAGTTCTAAGAATTAAAGGTAAAGGTGGAAAAGGAAGCAGTCCTGCAAACAATGGAGATTTATTGATAAAAATAAAAATATTGCCCCATCCAGTATTTGAAAGAATTGGTGACGATCTTAAAATAATTCATCAAATTAGTTTGTTTGATGCTATTTTAGGAGGAAAAACCATTGTTGACACCTTAGATGGGAAAATAAAAATTGACATACCAGAAGGTACTCAAAATAATAAAATTCTCCGCATCAAAGGAAAGGGGATGCCTATTTACGGAAAAACAAATGAATATGGAGATTTGCTTGTTCAACTTCAAATAAAGATACCTGATAATTTGACCCCTGCTCAAAAAAATATGTTTAAACAGATAAGAGATACTATTCAATAATTCATTAAAAAAATTTCAAAAATGAATGGAATAAAAAAATTTTCTATTTTAGAAGATGAAATGTTAAACTCATTGGTAGAAGCTGTTTATGATAGTGAATTAATATATTCCTCCATAGATTTATACTCATTAGGAATTGAATCGCCGAATGAAATTGATGCTGCAGTAATGAGTGCTATTCAAACCATTCGAAGAGCAGATTTATCACCGCAGCAACATTTCAAATACATTTATTTAACTGATATAAAAAGTGGCAATATATTACATGATTGGAGAATGAGTAAAATGGGTTTTTTATTGACCTTGTTAAATGCTAATACTACTAATTTATTGATTAATCAACTTAAAATTGAATTGATTAATCGAATTGTATAATAACCAGTTGTTTTAAAATAATATTTTTTAATAAAAGCTGAACTTCATTTATTTGAAAAATGAAAAATAAGCTCTATAAAAGGCACTCCTGAGATATAAAAAAATGAAAAATTAAAGTTTTTTAATTTTTCCCTATTTAATTTTGAAAAACGTAAAAGAATTTTTACTTTTACCAAAATTATTTCAAAATAAAAAACTCCTTAAACTTTAAAGTTATGTCTGTAAACAAAGTTATTTTGATAGGGAACGTAGGGAAAGACCCAGAAATACGTCATTTAGATAAGAATGTAACGGTTGCGAAATTTCCTCTTGCTACAAGCGAACGAGGTTATACTATGCAAAATGGCACACAAGTACCAGAAAGAACTGAATGGCATAATATTGTAGCTTGGCGAGGATTGGCAGAAATTGTAGAAAAATTTGTAAAAAAAGGTAGTCAACTCTATGTTGAAGGTAAAATTCAGAGCCGTTCGTGGGAAAAAGATGGCATAAAACGTTATATAACTGAAATTTACGCAGAAAACATTCAATTGTTGGGTAGACGTTCTGAAGCCACAGAAGAAATTGCTACTTCTTCAGTGGGAGAGTCTGTGCAAATTCCACCTGAATTAGAAGAAATAGACGATGATCTTCCTTTTTGATCTTCCTTTTATAAGTTTTAAAAAAGGGGCTGTCTCAAAAAGAGGGACAGCCCCAATTCACGCATAGTTTGGTTAAGCAAAACTTATGAGGGCAGCGTTCATGACAAGAAAATTTCTGATCTTCAACCTTTACACTTACCTGAAGAAATTAATTCATGGCAAGATACAGGATTTTTAGAACATATGTCTGAAAATGTCCATGTTATAATGTCTTAAAAAACCTAAAGGTAAACCTTTGACCGAAGAGCAGAAAAAGAGAAACAAAGAAATATCTTCTCGTAGGTTTATAATTGAACATGCCATTGGAGGGGCAAAACGAGCCCGAATTATTAAGGACAAATTCAGATATCACAAACCATTCTTTGAAAATAAAGTCATGCTGCTTGCTTGTGGTCTCCATAATTTCAGAATTTCTCTGATTACTAACGCTATAGCAATCTAAATGATATAATGTCTATTTTACAACATAGAAATATTAACAGGAGAAAAGACAATGAGAAAATTAGTAAGACATTGAATGGTTTTGATTGTTCGATTTTAGCCCGTATTTTACCTCTAATCTGCTATTCGCAAGAGTTACTGACATCTTATTTTTGTATTTCTATAAAATCAATGAGTCGTTAAAAATCAATTTTTATTCTGAAAAATTACTTTTACACTGCTTTTGTCAACTCTTAACGTAACCGGATTTCCCATTATTAGGGGCAGATTATTGTCCACATGCCCGGCTGGAAAATTAAAACAAATTGGGAAGTAATATTCTTTTGCTGCTTCGAAAATGATTTCTTCTATGGTTTGCATCATAAGTGGATCTTCAGGACAGTCACTAAACTGACCCACTATTAAACCTGCTAATTTTTTCAGAATACCACTTAATCGCAAATTCTGCATCATTCTATCAATCTGATAAAGTTGTTCTCCTACATCTTCGATAAACAAAATAGCATTTTTATATTCAAAGTCAAAATAGCTACTTCGTAACCCCATCAATACAGAAAGATTTCCTCCGATAAGCTTGCCTGTAGCTTCACCTAAACGATTTAATGGATGAGCTTTCATTTCATAAATGGGAAATTTGCCCCAAAGGATATTTTTTAATTGCTGAACTGGCTCTGAAAGAGGTTCGAGTTCAGTGAGTTGTTTTGCCATTATACCATGAAGGGAAGCAATTTTATATCTAGCAATCGCAGCATGTAAAATACTAATGTCACTGAACCCAATAACCCATTTTGGGGATTTGGTAAAGTTACTAAAATCAATTTTATCAATGATTTGAGCTAGTCCATAACCGCCACGACTGCATAAAATTGCTCTGAGAGAAGAATCATTTAACGCTTTTTGCAAATCATTTATGCGTTGGTTTTTTGTTCCTGCAAATCGTCCATAAGCGCTACGAGCAAATTTTCCTTCACTTATTTCTAAATTCCACGAAGCTAAAACTTTTTTGGCCCCTTCAATGTAATTCGGCTCAATACAAGAAGCTGGGGAAATAATTTGGAGTCGATCTCCTGATTTTAAAAATGGTGGAATCATTTAAATGTTGCTTAAAATAAAATTAAAGATTTCTAATTAAAAAATACTAAATGTTTGTCTCATCATTTTTTAACTTGAAACAATAAAATAATAAGGTTTATAACAGTTGTTTTTCCTTTTTTATGAAGGTTTTTAGTTTGATAAGATTATAAATTCAAAAATCCCTTTTCACAATTTATCATTGAAATATCTAAAATTAAACGCTTCCTGTGGCAAAAAGAAAGCGGGGTTTTGTAGAAAACTTCCTGTTGAAAAACAACATTTTGTATATTCCTTGATGTCAATGTCAATTTATTTCAAATCAAATTTTATTTTTACAACTCAGTATTAAATCATGCAGCCTTCGCAATAGGCTAATTCTCCTCTCAAACGCTTTTCAATGAGCAATCGCATTCTCCCTTTCAGTGCTTCGATTTTGATATTTTCTATGACATCATTAGTAAAAGCAAACATTAACAGGAAACGAGCTTCAGCTTTAGAAATACCGCGACTTTGCATGTAAAATTTTGCTAATTCATCCAATTGACCAATAGTTGCTCCATGAGAACATTTTACATCATCTGCGTAAATTTCCAGTTGAGGCTTGGAACGCATTCTGGCATTCTTGCTCAGCAAAATATTTCTGTTGCTTTGATAAGCAAAAGTTTTTTGAGCATGTGGAGCTACATATATTTTTCCGCTAAAGGCACCTTTTGAATTTTCATCAAGAATATATTTGAATAATTCGTTGCTTTGCGAGTTAGACTTTTTATGAACAATAGAAGTAAAATTATCAACTGTCTGAGTTTTGTCGCCTATAACCATTCCTGTCAGTAAAGTTTCGCAAAATTCACCATCTATGTTTACTTCAATGGAATTCCGTGTGATACCATTATGCAAAGTGATAATATTAGCGAGCACTTTTGAAGAAGTTTGTTGATTAACCAATAAGGTAGAAACATTGGTCGTTTGTTGATGTACATTTTCCAGATGATAATGCTCATAATGAGCATTTTTATCAACAAAAATTTCCGTCAAACGATTCGAGAAAAATTTCACGTTATCCATTGTATGATCGCAAACCAGCAATTGAGCTTCTGCACCCTCTTCAATGATAATTAAATTGCGTGTATTTGCCATTAAATCGACATTGGAATGCAGAATATTTACTAGTTGAACTGGTTTTTTTAGTTTAACATTTTTTGGAATGTACATAAAAAAACCATCCTGAGCAAATGTTTCATTGAATGCAATCCAGCCGTCATTTTTTTCTCTGCTTAATTTACCCATATATTTTTCTACCAGTTCAGGATATTTCTCTGCAGCCCCCATTAAACTGTCAATGATCACACCTTCTGGAAATTGCTGATTCGAAGTCAAAGTCACAGGATAAAAAGCTTCATTGACTACAAAATACAAATAAGAACGTATGCCAGGAACATCGCACTTAAAAACTTTATAAGGATTTACAGGAATTGGCAAGTGATTGATATTTAAACCATAATCTACTGCCAAAGGTTCTTTCATGTCAGTGTATTTGTAATCTTCCAGCTTGGCGGTAGGAAAGCCTAATTTTTCAAATTTAGCAAAAGCTTCATCTCGAAAAGCATTTAACAAAATTGCTGAATGTGATTTTATGTCTTGATGATAACTTTTGTAAAAATCTATATATTGTTGTTCCATAATGATTTGTAATATTCAAAACATTTTTATTGTCAAATTAAAAATCTGACATTTTTCACGTTTAATATTGAAGTTCTTTTTCTTCCAATTCCTTTTTAATCCAGTCGTATCCTTTTTTTTCAAGTTCTGCTGCCAGTGTTTTATCGCCTGTTTTCACAATGCGTCCGTCATAAAAAATATGAACATAATCAGGAACAATATAATCCAATAATCGTTGATAATGAGTGATTACAATAATGGAATTATCAGGACGTTTCAATTTATTCACTCCATTTGCCACAATGCGTAATGCGTCAATATCTAAGCCTGAATCTGTTTCGTCCAGAATTGCTAGTCGTGGTTCCAGCATAGCCATCTGAAAAATTTCATTTCGCTTCTTTTCACCTCCTGAAAAACCTTCATTAACAGAGCGATTTGTTAATTTATTGTCCATTTCCACCAATTCTTTTTTTTCACGCATCAAACGCAGAAAATCGGTAGCCGAAAGAGGTTCTAGATTTTTATATTTTCGATGTTCATTTAAAGCAGTGCGTAAAAAATTAACCATACTTACGCCAGGAATTTCTACAGGATTCTGAAAACTTAAGAAAATTCCTTCGTGGGAACGATCTTCAGGCGAAATTTCCAGTAGGTTTTTTCCATCAAAAATAATTTCACCTTTCGTTACCTCTACTCCAGGATAACCTACAATAGCTAATGCAAGGGTTGATTTTCCGCCTCCATTTGGTCCCATAATAGCATGAACTTCACCTGCTTTTACAGTTAAATTTACACCTTTCAGTATTTCTTTTCCATTAATATTTGCATACAAATTTCTAATTTCAAGCATATCATTTATTTTTTTCATTCAAACAGTAATAAACTAATTTTCAATAAATCTAAAAAATAATTTTCTTCTTTTCAACCATTCATACATTATCCAATTGAATTTTCAAGCGTTATTTGCAATAATTTTTGTGCTTCAACGGCAAATTCCATCGGTAATTTATTAATAACTTCTTTGGCATAACCGTTTACAATCAGTCCAACGGCATTTTCGGTAGAAATGCCCCGTTGATTGCAATAAAAAATCTGATCTTCACTGATTTTTGACGTTGTAGCTTCGTGTTCTACAATAGCATTTTCGTTGCCCACGTCCATATACGGGAAAGTATGAGCGCCACATTTGTCACCCAGCAATAAACTATCGCACTGAGAATAATTTCGTGCATTGTCAGCATTTTTTGCCACTTGAACCAGTCCTCTGTAACTATTTTGACTATAACCAGCCGAAATCCCTTTTGAAAGGATATGACTCCGAGTGTTTTTACCTATATGAATCATTTTTGTTCCCGTGTCGGCTTGCTGATAATGATTGGTTACTGCAACCGAATAAAATTCAGCACTGGAAGAATCACCTTGCAGAATGCAACTGGGATATTTCCAAGTAATAGCTGAGCCTGTTTCTACTTGTGTCCACGAAAGTTTTGCATTTTCTCCTTTGCAAACACCTCGTTTTGTTACAAAATTAAAAATTCCACCTTTCCCTTCTTTATCGCCAGGGTACCAGTTTTGTACGGTAGAGTATTTTACTTCAGCATTTTTTAAAACCACAATTTCCACAACGGCTGCATGCAATTGATTTTCATCCCGCATAGGAGCGGTACATCCTTCCAAGTAAGAAACATAGCTATCTTCATCAGCAATGATCAAAGTTCTTTCAAACTGACCGGTATTATTGGCATTGATGCGAAAATAACTCGAAAGCTCCATTGGACAACGTACTCCTTTAGGGATATAAACAAATGAACCATCACTAAAAACTGCACTGTTTAAAGTGGCAAAGAAATTATCACTATACGGAACTACTGATCCCAAATATTTCTGAACCAAATCAGGATGATGTTTTATTGCTTCACTAATAGAACAAAAAATGATGCCTAATTCTGCCAGATTTTCCTGAAAGGTAGTTTTAACAGAAACGCTATCCATGATGGCATCTACTGCCATGCCGGTTAAGACTTTTTGTTCTTCAAGCGGGATTCCTAACTTTTCAAAAGTTTTAATAAGTTCTGGATCAATTTCATCCATGGTTTTCGGACCTTTTTTTCGTGGAGCAGCATAATAAGATATTTTTTGAAAATCAATGGGTGGAATTTTTAAATGAGCCCAGGTAGGCATTTTCATAGTAAGCCAATGACGATAAGCTTTCAATCTAAAATTGAGTAGCCATTCAGGCTCGTTTTTTTTAGAAGAAATCAGTCTAATAATATCTTCATTTATGCCAGCAGGAATAATTTCGGTATCTATATTGGTAGTGAAACCATATTTGTATTCACTTTGTGCAATTTCATCTAATATATCTGAAGACATAAAAAATGGTTTGAAGGAAAATTTTCAAGTAAATAAAGAATATTTCAGATTATTGTTACAATAACAGTTGGTTATTTGATTTTGTTTAAAAAGGTTTTTCTTTGTTTTGAAAAATTTATTTGTTAGAGTTACATTTTGTCTAACAATCTCTGTTGTAATTTTGAGTCCCTTCTTAAAACCTGATTTTTTAAAAGAGAAATATTAATTTTTTTTGTTGTTTCGATATTTTACAATAAATTCCAATATAAAATTTTCGATAAAAATAGCTTTTGTAAAATATTAAATACTCTTTGACTCATTTGCATGAATGATATATTTTAGTGTTCGAGCGAAGTTTATCCCCAATGAATGAAAGTAAATCCACAAGTGTGTTTACCAAATCCGGAATAATGGTAACCTAATTGAAAAATGGCAGTTTCAACATTTATTTCTTGGCTATACAATTCCTCTTGGGAAATGTCTCGCAGTTTTTGTCTCAAAAGAAAAGTAACAATATTTGCCATTTTCTGCCTTCCTGGTAATAATTTGCAATATTCTTCAAGTTCACCAGAAGAAGAATAAATTTAATTGCTTTTCAGCTCCTGACTTTGTAAACATTTTAAAATACTAAAGTATAATGATATATGCAAACTTTTTCATCATTTTTATACTTTTTATAACATTTCAGAAATGAAAAAATATTTTTCTATTTTTGAGCATAAATTGGCATCATTTTTTTTATAAACTACTTTGGTGCTGTAGAATATAAATAAAAACCAATTAAAATAAAGACAAAATTTGGTAGCCACACTGCTAAAAATGGCGACATAACTCCACTTACTGAAAATGTGGTGGAGACAGTAGAAAATAAAATATACAAAGCACTTAGTGCTATTCCGATACCAAGATGAAGCCCCATTCCACCTCGTACTTTTCTTGAAGATAAGGAAACACCGATTAGAGTCATTACAAATGCAGCAAATGGCATAGAGTAACGTTTTTGATACTCATTTTCAAATGCTTGAATATTACCAACACCCCGTTCACGCTGTCGGTGCAAATAATTCCGAAGTTCTGCATTATTCAGTTGTGCACTTTCTTTGGAAGTAATAAAAAATTCTTTGGGTTGGACATTTATTACTGTATCCAGAACGTCTCCTTTTTTAATCTTTTCATGCATCCCAACAAAATCTCTTTGTAAGTAATTGGTAATTGTCCAATGGTAAGCTGAGTCCCACTTGATCGATTCAGCAGTGAGTCTGGAAACCAGTTTTTTCCCATCAAACTTTTCCAGCGAAAAATGATAACCTTTGTTGGTAGTAATTTCAAATCTTTCAATATATAAAATCACACCTTTTTCAATTTCCATCTGAACATTTCGAGCATTTTCAGGCTTGAATTTCTTAACATATTGATTTTCAAAGTCTAACATTTTTTTAGTGGAATGAGGAATTACATAACCTCCCAATCCAAAGGAAAAAAGAGCAATAAAAGTAGCCGAAAGGAAATAGGGTAGCATCAATCTATTAAAACTTACTCCACTCGAAAGAATGGCAATAATTTCATTATCGCCTGCCATTTTTGACGTAAAAAAAATAACAGCAATAAAAGTAAACAGGGGAGTAAACATATTTAGATAGAAAGGAATAAAATTCAGATAATAATCAAAAACAATCGCTTTTAATGGAGCATTACTTTCAAAAAAATTATCCAGTTTCTCAGTCAAGTCGAAAACAACTGATATACTTAATATCAATACCAGGCAAAAGAAGAAAGTACCCAAAAACTTATTGATAATGTAGGTATCAATTCGTTTAAGCCCAATTTTTTGATAATCGAATTTCATTCGCTTTTAGTGTAAACTTCTTTTTAATGTATGTTTATCAAAAATATTTTTATATTCTTTGTCCAAGCTGTTGAATAATACTGGTTTTCCATTGAACAAAATCATCACGCTGAATATGGTAGCGAGCTTCACCAATCAGCCATAAATAAAAAGCCAAGTTGTGAATTGAAGCAATCTGCAAAGCTAATATTTCTTTATTGATAAATAAGTGATGTAAATAAGCTTTCGAGTAAACTTTATCAACATAAGATGTTCCAAATTCATCGAGGGGAGAAAAATCATTTTTCCATTTAGCATTTTTGATATTTATAATTCCTTGTAAGGTAAAAAGCATTCCATTTCGACCATTTCGTGTGGGCAGCACACAGTCGAACATATCAATACCTCGCTGAATACTTTCCAGAATATTTTGAGGTGTTCCAACTCCCATTAAGTAACGAGGTTTATTTTTTGGAAGAATCTCGTTGACAATTTCAATCATTTCATACATTTTTTCCGTTGGTTCACCCACTGATAATCCTCCAATAGCATTCCCATCTCTATTTTCAGCAGCAATAACCTTAGCCGATTCTTTTCGCAAGTCAGGATAGATACATCCTTGAACAATGGGGAAAAAAGCTTGCGAATAACCATATTTAGGTACTGTTTCCTCAAAATGTTTTATTCCCCGTTTTAGCCATTGATGTGTTAATTCCATTGACTTTTTAGCATACTTATAATCAGCAGTGCCGGGAGTACATTCATCAAGTGCCATTATAATATCTGCTCCAATAGAACGTTGAATATCAACAGTGTTTTCAGGTGTGAAAAGATGTTTGCTGCCATCAATATGAGAACGAAACATCACTCCCTCTTCATGTAACTTACGAATTTCGGAAAGCGAGAAAACTTGATAACCTCCACTATCGGTTAATATAGGCAAATCCCATCCCGTGAATTTATGTAATCCACCAGCTTCTTCTAAAATATTTATTCCCGGACGCAAATACAGGTGATAAGTATTTCCTAAGAAAATTTGCGCCTTAATATCTTCTTTTAATTCTCTGAAATGCACAGCTCTAACAGAACCTGCTGTCCCTACTGGCATAAAAATTGGCGTCTCGATGACGCCATGTGCAGTGGTAATTTTTCCAATACGGGCATTACTGTCAACATCGTTATGTAAAACTTCAAAAAACATTTGTTCACAAGTTAATCAAACACATAATCTTTAAACTTGAAATAAAAAATTCTCCAAAATTTTTTGACCAATTTCACCAGATTTTTCCGGATGAAATTGTACTGCATAAAAATTATTTTTATGTAAAGCAGCACTATATTCCAACATATAATTCGCTTTGGCAATGGTATATTTTGATACCTCTACATAAAAACCATGTATAAAATAAACATAGGAATTTTCTGCAATTCCTGAAAAAAGCGTGTTCGACAAATCGTAAATATTATTCCAGCCAATCTGTGGAACTTTATAACTATTTTGAGGAAAATGTTTTACTGTTTCTTTAAAAATACCCAAGCAAGGTGTATTATTTTCTTCTGAAAAAGAGCACATTAATTGCATTCCCAAACAAATGCCTAAAACAGGTTGAATCAATGAAGGAATCACTTTATCCAATTTTTTGTCTTTAAGATATGCCATTGCCGAAGAAGCTTCTCCCACGCCTGGAAAAATCACTTTATCAGCACTGCGTAGTTTATCTTCTTCATCAGTAACAATTGGATTCACCTGAAGCCGTTCCAAAGCAAAAAGTACTGAACGAATATTTCCTGCATTATACTTTATTACGGCAACATCCATATAAAAAGTCAAATAAGTTGGTTAGTAGCCGTGTCAGGATATATGATAGTAGGTTTGAACAGTTTAGCTTCTTCAATTTCCATAAGAGCAAAAGACATAATGATAACTATGTCTCCTGGTAAAGCCTTACGAGCTGCAGCTCCGTTCAAGCAAACAACACCCGAACCTCGTTTGCCAGGTATAACATACGTTTCAATTCTTTCTCCATTATCATTATTGACTACTATGACTTTTTCGTTAGGAAGTAGATTAGCTGCTTCCATCAGAGCTTCATCAAGAGTAATACTGCCTTTATAATTCAAATTAGCTTCTGTTACTGTGACTCTATGAATTTTAGATTTTAAAATACTCACTAACATAATTTTGGATTAATTTTTGGATTAATTTTTTCAAAAGAAAGGAATCAATTATATCTAATATTATCAATTAGCCTTACTTCGCCACAATATACTGCAACACATCCTATAGCCGATTCTTTCCATGATTGAACAGGAAGTAAGGTTTCTGCATTGACAATTTCGAAATAATCAACCTTAAAAGCTGGAATGTTATTTAATTTCTTGGTCACCCATTTTTCAATAGCTGAAGGTGAAAGTCTGGGAACAAGTTCACGGCTTTCAAATAATATTTTGGAAATTTCAGGAGCAATTTTATGTTGTTCTGGGGTTAAAAGTTCATTTCGACTGCTCATGGCTAGACCGTCTGCTTCTCTAACAATTGGGCAAGGAACAATGTCAATATTGAACTTCATTTTTTTTACCATATAACGAATAATAGCTAATTGCTGAAAGTCTTTTTCTCCAAAATAAGCTCTGTTGGGTTGCACTAACAGAAATAACTTGCTTACTATTTGTACTACGCCATTGAAATGTCCTGGTCTAAATTTACCTTCCATCATTGTATCAAGTCCCCCAAAATCAAATTCAAAAGGCTGATTCAGTTCTTTTTCCTCATACATTTCTTTAACAGAAGGCGTAAAAACCACTGTACAACCTAAATCATCAAGTAACTGAATATCTTTTGCTGTATTGCGAGGATATTTTTCCAAATCTTTTTTATTGTTAAATTGAGTAGGATTGACAAAAATGCTCACCACAGAAATATCATTTTCATTGATACAACGTTCAATCAACGATAAATGTCCTTTATGTAAAGCTCCCATCGTTGGGACCAAACCTATACTTTTCTTTTTTTCTTTTATTTTTTCAATCTCCGACTGAAGCTCATTTTTAGTTGAAACTACTTTCATGATTAAATCAAAATGTATTCATTAGACAGTTTTTGCCCAGTCAATTTTTCCTGTTTTGAAAAACAATGCAAAATTACTAAAATTTCTTTGCTTATTTTTCTTTTTGTAAACAAATCGAATTTCTTCCTCTCCAAAATTCCTGTTTTACAATAAATTGGAACAAAATTATTTGATGATAATTTAAAAAAATCCAACCGCTTATTTTACCTGAAAAAAAAATCAGATTCAAAAACAAAGCCTTATTTCTGCTATTTAACACTCATTAGTTATTTATTTTAAGACACTTCGGGTGCAAATGTCTAATTTTTTTTGTATCTTTGCATAATGTAATGAATTATTTTAGTTGGGAATAATGAATCAAGTATCAAAAGTATTGTACATTTCACAGGAAATTTATCCTTATCTACCTGAATCTGAAATGGCAATGATGGGAAGATACCTTCCACAAGAAGTTCAAGAAAAAGGTTTGGAGACTCGCACATTTATGCCTAAATTTGGTTCTATCAATGAGCGGCGTAATCAACTTCACGAAGTAATACGGCTTTCAGGAATGAATTTGATTATTGATGATACCGATCATCCACTTATTATCAAAGTTGCTTCTATACAGCCCGCCCGCTTACAAATTTATTTTATTGATAATGAAGATTATTTTCGTAGGAAACATACCGTTGCCAATGAAAATAATGAAGAATATGATGATAATGATGAGAGAACCATTTTTTTTGCACGTGGTGTGCTGGAAACAGTAAAAAAACTGCGATGGACTCCTGACGTGGTCCATTGTCAAGGTTGGATGACTGCACTTGTTCCTTTATATATAAAAAAGGCATATAATGATGATCCATTTTTTAAGCACTCAAAAGTAGTTTATGCAGTTTTTAATGAAGAATTCAAAAAACCTTTCAATAGTAATTTTGGTGAAAAGTTAATGATTGATGGTATTCAAAAAAAACATATTGCCTCTCATTTAAAAAATCAACCCATTGATTATGTTGCTCTCAATAAATTGGCAATAGACTATTCGGATGGAGTCATTCAGGCAAGCTCTACTATCAATGAGGCTGTTTTGGAATATATTTTGTCCACCAAGACAAATTTCTTTCCATATGAGTCAAATGATGACTATGCTGATAAATATATTAAGTTCTATAACAGTCTATGAGCCTAATTTTACAACTTATCATCTGCTAATAAAAAATCAAATTATTCATTGCACTATGAAGATCAAATGCATTTTCTTAGTTTCTTTTTTTGTAATTTTATTTTCTTCCTGTGGTGATGATTTAAGTGAAATAGCTATAAATATTCAACCATCAAAAGATTTGATCAGTGTTTATACGGACACTTTCCATTTAAGCTCTCAAAATGTTTTTGTAGATTACATTTATTCCCGTCCTGATTCGTTTCTTCTTGGAACATTTTATGACCAGAAATATGGAATAACTCAAGCCGATATATTAGCTCAAGTAAATTGTCCTGTTGGTTTTACCTATCCAGAAGGTTCTGTTCCTGATTCGGCTAATATTGTTCTCAGATACCTCACATGGTTCGGCGATAATTATTCGCCGGTAGAAATAAATATTTATCAGATGAATAAGGCAACTTTTTCTTATTCTCAACCTTATCCTTCCAATATAGATCCTGCTGATTATACAGATAAAACCATACATTTGGGTAAAAGAATTGTAACAGCCAAAGATGCCAGTGGTTCGAAAACAGATACTACGATGATCCGCTTTAAGCTGTCGGACGATTTTGTTAGTTGGTTTTATCCGTCTTCAAATAAATACACGAGTCAGCAAGAGTTTCTGGAAAAATTCAAAGGTATATATATTACTCCCAATTTTGGGACAGCAACCATGTTTTACATTGATCAAATCGACTTGTATTATTACTATCATTATACTTACGTTCGCAAAGCTCTGGATGGTATTACTGACTCAACAGTAACTGTTAACAATGTTATTACTTTTCCTGCCAACGAAGAAGTAAGACAAGTAAACCGTTTTATGCATCCAAATCGGGAACAAATTATCAAACAAAGAGAAGAGGTAAATTACATATCTTCGCCAGCTAATGTGTTTACTAAAATCAATATACCATTAAAAAAAATCAAACAAAAATTGGACAACAATATCAACGATAAATATTTATCTATCAACAGTGCTGTCCTTCAAGTAGATGCAACAGAAGTGGAAGACACTACACTGGCACAACCGCTTGTAAAATATTTGTTGTTAATCAAAGAATCAGCAATGGATAGATTTTTTAAAAATAACGAATTACCTTCTGATACTTGTTCCATTTTAGCCACCTATTCTGCTACAAAGAATAATGATAACACCTATAATTATTATTATACATTTAATCTTGCTTCTTTGCTTACCAATGAATTGAAAACTGCTGGAACCAACGCTGCGGAACTTCCTGACCAATTAAGTTTTCTATTGGTCCCTGTTAGGATAAAATACAATAGTAGTGGTGCTGTCACCGAAGTAAAACATCAATTTTTAATGAGCGCTGTTACTATTTGCAGTGGTAAGCATCCTTCCAAACCGATGAAAATGAATTTGGTTTATAGTGGATTTTGATCAATTCTGAAGTAGTTTTTTAGTTGATTCTGAACTTTATTTTTGCCTGATAAATAATTGAATAGGTGTTCCTGTAAAATTCCACTGCGAACGAATTTTATTTTCCAGAAAACGACGATAAGGTTCTTTTACATATTGCGGTAAATTGGCAAAAAAGAGAAAAGTAGGTATTTGAGTATTAGGTAATTGTGTCACATATTTTATCTTAATGTATTTTCCTTTCCATGCTGGTGGAGGATAATTTTGAATCAATGGCAGCAAAAAATCATTTAATTGTGCAGTAGAAATTTTTCTGTTTTTGTTCTCATAAACTTTCATACCCGATTCAATCACTTTGAAAATACGCTGTTTTGTCAAAGCTGAAGCAAAAATAATAGGGAAATCTGTAAAAGGAGATAAACGTTCTCTAATGGCTGCTTCATATTCTTTTACTGAACGGCTATCTTTATCCTCAATCAAATCCCATTTGTTAACGCAAACTACCAATCCTTTTTTGTTTTTCTGAATCAAGGACAAAATACTTAAATCCTGTCCTTCAATACCAACGGTAGCATCAATCATTAAAATGCAAACATCGCTGTTTTCAATGGCACGGATAGAACGAACAATGGAATAATACTCCACATCTTCATTTACTTTAGTCTTTTTCCGGATACCAGCAGTATCAACCAGATAGAAATCGTAACCAAATTTATTATAACGAGTATAGATAGAATCGCGGGTAGTACCAGGAATATCGGTAACAATATTTCGCTCTTCTCCCAAGAATGCATTTATCAATGATGATTTACCAACATTAGGACGACCTACCACTGCAAAACGTGGTAAGTTTGCTTCTGTTTCCATTTCTTTTTTTGAAGGAAAATAAGAAATAACTTTATCCAGCAAATCACCCGTACCTAATCCATTAATAGCGGAAATCAAAAAAGGTTCACCTAATCCTAAACGATAAAATTCTGCTGCCTGATATTGCCATTCGAAAGTGTCACCTTTATTGGCAACCAAAATTACAGGCTTATCGGAACGTCGTAAAATTTTCGCCACTTCCAAATCATAATCTGTTATTCCACTTTGAACATCGACTAAAAAAAGAACCACATCACACTCTTCTATTGCCAGCAAAATTTGACGTTTAATTTCTTCTTCGAACACATCAGAAGTATTTACTACCCAACCACCTGTATCGATCAAAGAAAATTCAGTTCCACACCATTCGCATTTTCCATATTGACGGTCGCGCGTAGTTCCCGATACGGAACTTACAATGGCTCGGCGGGTGCTGGTAAGTCGATTAAACAGAGTTGATTTCCCCACATTTGGTCGTCCAACGATTGCTACAATATTCCCCATTTCCTATTTTTCTCATTAACTTTTTCGAAATAAATTTGATACAAAGTTACGAGATAATTTTCGATTTATGCTGTCTTACAATTAGAATTGAAGGATCGTCACATTTAATTTTCCAATAATTGTAAAAGGAATTGGTTATTCCTATTAGCTTTTAAGCGTTTGGTAACTATTGAATCTTTAGACTTATCTTTTTTCTTCAACGAATTAAAAGCAATCTTTCGAATAAAAAGGAAAATTCTCAAAATATTTAGAAGCAAAAATATTTTTTAACAACAAGTAGTTCAGTAATGACGGCATTTTTTTTCTTCTACATCATAGTCATTTTTGAATAGAGACTTAGACTCTATACTTTATCTACTGATTCAATGTTTTCAACAATTCGCGTTTCATGGTGTCGACACCTGGAAAACCTACAGCGTGAAAAGTTTGATTCCCTTCTCTGTCAAGAATAATGTATGTGGGCACTCCTCCAACTTTCTTTTGTTGACTAACATATTCCCATTGCGCATCGTCCATCCGATAATGACTGCCTTTTAAGTCGGGAATCATGTTTCGCCAGGTGTTTTCGGGCGAAGTATATCCGGTCATATAAACATACACCAAATCCTTACCGGCCAGTTGGGCTTTCAACGGCTCCATTGCTTTGTTTGCCTGTCGGCACGGACCACACCACGTTGCCCAAAAATCCACCAGCACCACTTTACCTCGGAAAGGCTTCACCATTTCGTCAAACAATTGTTCGTTAGAAATTTGCGGAACTTCCAATACCGTATAGCCCGTTTTCTTTTTGTTTTCCTCTATTTTTGCCAGTAGCTCCTCATTCTGTTCCAACAAGGTGGCTCGTATGATCTCTGGATAAGCAGCCAGTTCCTGCTTCTGCTCATCCGTCAACGGATTGTAATCCCTCAATGCAAAACTGATTTGTTGCGAACGAATAAGATCGAACAGAAAAGCATTATCCGTATTCCACACCTTTTTCAAATAAGCCAAACCCATATTTTTCAGGTTGTATTCTTTCACAAGCGGCAGGTATTTTTTGTACAACGAATTGATCGAATCCGTTTTTTCGAACTTTTCTCCCTTTTCATAAGCATCGATATACGCATGAATAAGCGCTTTTTCGTTGGTCGATACTTCTTCACATCCGGCCAAATAGCGCATGATTATCGTCGGATCGTTCAAATCCCCACGGGCGTATCCCAAACTTTGGATATAAAGAGGAATATCGGGAACTAACAGAACAATGGGATCATCATAAGGTAATAACCGATAAAAGTCGTTATAATCATCGATTTGTGACGAACGCCTCATTTTTTGCGCAGCCTCGGCATAAGAAACCTTGTATTTTTGGGTATAGGAGCTCAGGATGTAAGAATTGGCATTCATCAATATATTGGTCAGCAAAAATGCCTGCCGAATGTTGAAAATCTGTTGGGCAAGCGGACTGATACCGGTCGAAGCACTTGTTGCAAGTAATTGTTCGTATCGCTCCATCATAAAAGTTTTCAATTCATTGACGTTCATATCGGCCGCAACATTAAAAAAATCCGTAGTAGAAAGATCTGTAAGCGCTTCGTTCTGCAAATCGTTATTGAGTTTTGCCAGATAACCGGCATAATACACTTCCTTGCCATAAGATTTTTCCTTTTTATGCAGACGGGAGTGCTTCCGGGTGTATTCAGGAAGATTAACTAACAGTTTTGATGTCTTTCCCGGAGCTGCCTTCACGGGAAACGAAGCCGATCCCAGGCGAAGATAAAGGTTGGTGGGACTGCATACTGTAATTGATGCACGAAACGAACCATCGGCATCGACGTTGACTGGCACTTCATCTTCTTTGCAGGTAATCGGATTGCCGTACACCAACTTAACATCGCCCAATTCGGGACGGTAATCCCACAACATGCCACTTACAACGGCCTCGTCTTTCATCAATTTCAGCTCAAGATCGTTTTCTGGCGGATAATCACGGCTATATTCTTCCGGAATATTGGGGGATTTCAACCGTTTGTTCTTGAGATCTACGCCGTAGATTTTGAAACAATTATCGCAATCGCTTTCTATAAAATCAAAAGCGGAAGTATTGACCGGCAGCGGTTCGAAAACGAGTTTGAAGGAAGCTTCGCCCGATTGAGGCATCCAAAACAGCGAATCCAAGTTGATGCCTTGTCCGCTGCGAATCGTATACTTTTTTCCATCGGTCAAGAGATAACTCTCGGATACGATTTTTATCCACCAACCTGGATGATAAAAAGCCTCTATATCCAACACGGTGGCTGTATCGGAAAGGGTTACTTTGCTAATCTCCACGGTTCGGGTATTGCTGAATACGGACGGCGGAAGCTCAATCACTTTTTCATTTGCGTTGGCTGCTACACCGAGCAGCGTCAACACGGCTACGATTAAAAATTTTGTCGTTTTCATCGGTTTAACAATTAAGTTCTTATTAAAATATCAATTTGTGATAAATTATTTGTTGAATTCAAGTCACAAATGCAATTTTTTTGACACAATTTCGTAATAAAAATTCATTTGGTGTTAAGAAATTTAGTCGTAAATTTAAATGTAATGTAGCTTTTAAATTTTATTTCTGTATTTCGACAGCTTTCCAACCCCATTCATTTTTCTTTTTCTTGAAGGATAAAATAGCTTTTCCTTTTACCAAATCATTGTTTTAAATGATTTTTTACTATTATATGGATTCTAATTTGCAAATACACAAACTTTTTTTAAAAGGAATAAAACTATTTGAGATATGACATTTACTAATCTTAATTAAAAATGGATAAACATTTGTGCAATCAATTTTTAAACTTTATATAACTTCCTTGCCTGGTTTTTTATATGCCAATGCCTAATTGGGATGTTTTTGTTTTGCTCAAGTATATTACTTATTTAAGCAATATAAAGAAACGACAAAAAAATCGAATAAACAAACTATTTATTACTCGATTATTTTACCTTTTTGAAAATATATTACTTAATTTTGGAAAGTTTGAGTTTAGGCATTACAGGCATTAACACAATATTTTCTACCACACGCTCTATATTTTCTTTACGTCAATCCTCTCCCTGCCAGTTTAAACCAATTCCAGCTAACTATTGCAATAAAAATAAAACCCATCCACCACAAAAAATATTTTTTTGTACGATTGGTTACCCGACTAATGCCCACTGCCGACAATATCAGAACAAAAGGCAGAGCTGGTTGATGAAATCTTTCCGACTGGGCAAAAGCGCTGAATGCCAGTACCAATAAATAACCAATGGTAAATGACCCGATCAACAAATAATTTCGCCAGACTTTATTGTTTAATCCCCATATTAAAGCAAAGATAACAAAAAAAGCCAAAATATTTTTTACATAATTTCCTCCATTAATTTGCTGTTGATTTTCCTGACCCGGAATATCCACCATTGTTGGGAAAGGAATTATTAGTATCAATGGGGCAAATACTGTTCCTGAAGCATATCGGGCAAAACGATTGCCACCTTCCCGCTCAGCCCGCCACTGAATAGATGTAGATTGATTTTCTTTTCTGCTTTGCCATAGACCTTCCACTTCAGAAGATATGCTGGTGCCGGCAAAATAAATAATGGTTATCCCAATCCAAAGTCCATAGATAACTCTTTTCCAACTGCGAACCATTTTATTTGGGGCAAAAACCAGTGTCGTCAACACAGCAAATAAGGCTGTAGTCCCTAAAGCAGTACGAAAGAAGAATAGAGATGCACCTAAGAGTGTGGGAACAAATATATTGATAAAATTAAATTTGCGGTTTCGAAGCAGTGCATCCACCCGTTCAATAAAAGCAACGGTCAGCAAAACCATTTCGGCTTCTTTTAAATGTACACCACAATAATAAATCAGATTTGGCATCAACATGGCAAGAATACCTGCTATTCTGCCGGTTGATTCTTCAAAATTTCTGGTAGTAAGTTTATAAATTAGAACACAAGTAATCGCTCCATAAAGCGCTTTTAATAATCGGGTAAAGAAAATCGATTTACCGGTAACTGCATATAGGCAACCCAGATAGAACGGATATCCCATGTCAGAAAAACGGCCATTAATATAGGCAAAATAAGGTTGAATATTGCCTTTATGGATCATGTCAGCCAACCAGATCGCTTCGTTGTGATATCCTTGTGCATCGGCAGCTGCAAATTCAAATGGTTGACCG
>DAOOVG010000005.1:0-37117 GCA_035369865.1 Paludibacteraceae bacterium
AAATTATTTATTACAACAAATATGGCAGAATTTTTAGATTTGGAAGATAAAATCGTAAAGATGCTCCGTACAGTTTACGATCCGGAAATCCCTGTTAATGTTTATGATCTGGGGTTGATTTACAAAATTGATGTTTCTGACAATGGACATGTAACAATAGATATGACGTTAACTGCACCAAATTGTCCGATTTCAGATTTTATATTTGAAGATATTCGTTCTAAAATAGAAAGCATAGAGGAAGTAAATGGTGTGGATATCAACTTGGTGTTTGAACCTGCATGGGACAAAAGTATGATGAGTAAAGAAGCTCAAGCAGAATTAGGATTACTTTGAAAGTGGCATAAAAATGTAAATGAACTTGTATTTTTTCTGAAAATGAATGATGGAAAAAAGATTTATTTTCTTGCAGATGCTCATTTGGGTTCTCGCTTAGTAAAAAATCCGCGTGAACATGAACAAAAATTAGTAAATTGGCTGGAATTTGTTCGAAAGGATGCTCAAGCCATTTATTTACTGGGTGACATTTTTGATTTTTGGTTTGAATACAAAACAGTGGTTCCCAAAGGATTTGTTCGTTTTCTGGGAAAACTTGCTGAGTTGACTGATGAAGGCATTGAGATTCATTTTTTTACAGGCAATCATGATATTTGGACTTTTGGTTATCTGGAAAACGAAATAGGATTAATTGTGCATCGAGAACCTTGTACACTTCGGTTGGGAAATAAACAGTTTTTTCTGGCTCATGGTGATGGTTTATATGAAGATGGGTTAGGATTTCGGATCATAAAGACAATATTTCATAATCGTTTTGCACAGAAATTGTTTAGTTGGTTGCCACCACAATGGGGACAAACGTTTGGCTATTCATGGTCGAAACGAAATCGTGAAAAAATTCTTCCGCTTGAAAACAAATATTTAGGCGAAGACAAAGAAAATTTAGTGCTTTTTGCAAAAGATTATGCCGCTCATCACGACGTGGATTTTATGGTTTTTGGTCATCGCCACATTGCCCTGGATTTACAATTGAAACATAAAAAAAGAGTGATTATTCTAGGCGATTTTATAGGAATTTTTTCTTATGGTGTTTTCGATGGAGAAGATTTTTGGTTGGAATATTTTTAGAAAATTTTCAAAAACTTGAATACTATAGCTTGAAAATCCATAAATTTGAGTTTATTCAGGATTTAGCAAATCAGGTCTAAGTTTTTGAGTACGTTCAACCGATTGTTGATGTAGCCACTCCTGAATTTTGGCTTCATTTCCTGATAATAAAATATCGGGGACTTTCCATCCTTTGTATTCTGCTGGACGGGTATAAACTGGTGGTGCAAGCAAATTGTCCTGAAAAGAATCAAGCAAAGCTGAAGTTTCGTCACTTATTGCACCTGGCAATAATCGTACTATAGCATCTGTAATAAGAGCAGCCGGCAATTCTCCACCTGTCAAAACAAAATCACCAATGCTAATTTCCATAGTAATTAGGTGTTCCCGTACGCGTTGGTCGATACCTTTATAATGTCCACACAGGATGATCAGGTTCTCATAAAGTGAAAGTTGATTTGCCATTTGTTGAGTAAATTTTTTACCATCAGCAGTGACATAAATGATTTGGTCATAATTACGTTCACTTTTAAGTTTTGAAATTACTCGATCAATTGGTTCTATTTTTAGAACCATCCCGGCACTAAAACCAAAGGCATAGTCATCTACCGTTCGATGTTTGTCGGTAGTATAATCATGCAAATTATGAATGTAAATTTCTACCAGTCCTTTTTCTTTGGCTCTTTTTACAATAGAGTGATTTAATGGACTTTCGAGTAATTCTGGAACTGCTGAAATAATATCAATACGCATAATGGTAAATAATTCAAGCTAAAAAATTAATAATAAGAAGTTAATTTATCTTTAAAATTCATAGCTCCGCATATCTTCGCCCAAAACGGCTTGATCAAACACTTCCAATGCTTCTTTCAGCACCAAACTTTGGTCGGTATAACGAGCTGAATAATGTCCGATAATCAGTTTTTTAACTTCTGCTTTTTTAGCAATTTCAGCTGCCTGACGAGCAGTGGAATGAAAAGTCTTTTTTGCTCGAACCGCATCTTCTTCCATAAAAGTTGCTTCGTGATAAAGGCAATCTACTCCTTGAATAAGCGGAATAATGCTTTCATCGTACATGGTATCAGAACAATAGGCAAATTTGACAGGTTTTATATTTTCAACTGTTAGCTTTTCATTCGGCACAACTTCACCCTCTTCTGTTACAAAATCTTCTCCTTGTTTTATTTTTGGAATTTTTGAAATAGGAATTTTGTAAAAATCTATCATTTCACGGAGAATGTGTCGTTGCCGTGGTTTTTCTTCAAACAAAAAGCCACAAGTGGGTATTTTATGTTTCAAAGGAATGGTATAAACCTTTATTGAACGGTCTTCGTAGATCAAAGCATTGATTTCAGGATCAAAGGAATGGAATATTACTTTAAAAGGTATGCCCAAACAAAAATAATTCATTTGCGTTTCCATAATTTTTTCCAGGTCAGGATGGGCATGAATATGTAATTCAGCAGTGCGATGAAGCAATGAAAAAGTTGAAATTAATCCTAATAATCCAAAGCAATGGTCACCGTGAAGATGAGAAATAAAAATATGTCCCAAACGATTGGTTTTGAGTCCCATTTGTCGTAAACGAATCTGAGAACCTTCGCCACAATCAATCATAAATTGTTTATCACGAATATCGAGCATAAAAGAGCTGGGAAAATTCTTATTTGTTGGCAAGGCTGATCCACAACCTAAAATTGTTAATTTTGCAGAAGCAGGCATAAGTATCAAGAAATAAAGGAACGAAAAATTTACATTTAACAATTGTGAAAGAATTAAATATTAAGGAAAGTGATAAAAAGTTTAAACTTTAGTTTTCTTTTTCAATTCAAAATCGCGTCCTAAATATTTTTCACGAACAATGGGATTTTCAGACAATTCTTTGGCTGTACCCTGAAATAAGATTTTCCCATCAAAAAGCATATATGCTCGGTCGGTGATGGCTAAAGTTTCGTCAACATTATGGTCAGTAATTAAAATGCCAATATTTTTGTCTTTTAGCTTCCAAACAATATCCTGAATATCCTGCACAGCAATTGGATCAACGCCTGCAAAAGGTTCATCTAACAAAATAAAACGTGGCTCAATAGCCAGACAACGGGCAATTTCGGTACGACGTCGTTCACCACCAGAAAGGCGGTCTCCAATATTTTTTCTTACATGACTAAGATTAAATTCAGTAATTAAAGTCTCTAATTTCTCTTTTTGATATTCTTTACTGAATTTTGTCATTTCGAGCACAGATTTGATATTGTCTTCTACCGTCATTTTCCTAAAAACGGAAGGTTCTTGAGCCAAATAGCCAATACCTGCCTGAGCACGTTTATATACAGGAAAATTAGTAATATTTTGTTCATTTAAAAAAATTTCCCCTGCAAGCGGTTTTACTAACCCTACCACCATATAAAAAGTAGTGGTTTTGCCAGCACCATTGGGACCAAGTAAACCTACAATTTCGCCTTGTCCTACTTGAATAGAAACATCATCCACAACAATTCGTTTGCTGTATTTTTTAACTAAATGTTCGGTACGCAATATCATTTTTATCTTATTTAGAAAATAAAAATTTTGTAAATTACAAATTAATCTGCAAGTAACGAGTTTAAAACTTTATAAAACAAGATTGTTTTATAAATAATTTTAAACTTATAGCTGTTACCAATAATTGGGTGGTTTTTGCTTAACAACAAACCCAACACATTTTTGTCATTCTTTAAATCTTTCAAATTATCTCGAGATTTATTGAAGAAAATTATATTTTTAGCTATCACTTAATATCAATATATCTGGAAATATTTCTGATTTTTGAAAAATAAATTATCTAACTAAAATTAACTATCGTTTGGAATTTTTATCTCAGGCTTCGATTAACATTTCATTTTCAAATTTAATGATACGTCCAGGAAATTTTTCTACCCAGTTCATATTATGAGTGGCCATAATAACAGTAGCACCAGAAAAATGAATATTGTATAACAGCTCAACTAATTCATTCCCAGTCTGCTTGTCTAAATTTCCTGTGGGTTCATCGGCTAAAATAATTTCAGGAGAATTTAGCAAGGCACGTGCAATAGCAATGCGTTGCTGTTCACCTCCAGAAAGCTGATGAGGCATTTTATAACCTTTATTTGCCATGCCAACATATTCTAAAACAATATTAATTTGTTCATCAATAGCTTTTGGTTCTTTCCACCCAGTAGCTCGCAAAACAAATTCAAGATTAGCATACACATTTCTATCGGTTAGTAACTGAAAATCTTGAAAAACAATCCCAATTCTTCTCCGTAAATAAGGAATTTCTTTGGCTTTAATAGTTTGTAAATCATAATTTAGAATTGCTGCACTTCCTGATGAAATAGGGACTTCATGATAAAATGATTTTAACAAAGAAGTTTTTCCGCTGCCAACTTTTCCTAACAGATAAATAAATTCACCTGAATAAACTTCTAACTGGATGTTTTTCAAAACTAACATTTCTTGTTGATAAATATCAGCATCCACGTATTTAATCAAAAGATTTTTTTTCATAACGTTATCAACTTCCTATTTATGCCTTCGTTTTAATTCTTTTCCAATATCATCAAGGGTTAATCCTTGTGCAGTCAACAAAACAATCAAATGATAAATTAAGTCAGAAGCCTCATAAATAAAACCTTCTTTATTACCATTTATTGCTTCTATTATGGTTTCTATTGTTTCTTCACCTACTTTTTGAGCTATGCGATTTATTCCTTCTTTGAACAAAGAAGTAGTATAGGAACCCTCAGGCATTTCTTTAAAACGTTTTTGAATGAATTCTTGCAAATATTTTAAAAAAGCAAAATCACCTTCATTCGATTCTCCCCAACAAGTATCTTTGCCCGTATGACAAACAGGACCTTCAGGATGAACTTTTATCAATAATGTATCATTATCACAATCGGGACTAATAGAAACCAGGTTCAAAAAATTGCCACTTTCTTCTCCTTTTGTCCAGAGACGATTTTTGCTTCGACTGAAAAAAGTAACTTTCCCTGTTTCAAGAGTTTTAGCCAGTGCCTCTTCATTCATATAACCCAACATCAATACTTTTGAAGTACATTCATCCTGAATAATGGCTGGTACTAAACCATTCATTTTTTTAAAGTCAATCTCCATTTCATTTGATTTTGTTAAAACGATAAGCGAAAGTACGAAAAAATAGCTTATAATTACTTGCAAAAGGATAAAAAGTTTCAAGAATATCTTTTAATATTCTGATTTTGTTAGAGTTGCTAAATTATTTTTTGAATTCAATTTTAGTCAAATAAAAAATTTCTTGGTGGTCTACATGGTTCCCAGTTTTTTTAAAAAAATTTTTATTTTATATTTCTTTTGAATAAACAAGCGAACCACTTTTTAGAAAATAATTTGATAGGGTTGATTCCTTTTTTACTTTAAATTTTCATAAAAAATCCCCAAAAAGTTATTTCTTCTAGGGATAACACAAATTAAATATGCAAAAGAAAAATTTGATTCTCCGCAAAACTACCTATTATTAGAAATTATCTGATTAAAATGCTGAATTTAGGGAAACTGCAGAACCTCGCTTCAAAAATAGAAAATAAAGAATATTTCACGCAGATAACCCCAGATAAAAAACGCAGATAAACACAGAAAAAAATACAGCGCAAATCAGCGAGAAAAGTATATTCAATGTTAGCAAAAAACTTAAATGTTTTAATTAGTTGCGATTCAAAAGTTGTTTTCTTTCAACTATATAAATTTTATCATATAGCAAATCCTATCTTCAAAGAGTAGTATAGTCGTGTTCTTTAAAAATCTATTAAGATATCGGAATTTAGCTCGTGAAGCAGAATATCCAGATATAGGTCATTATACGGATAATCATTAAGAAAAAAATTACATGAGTACGATATTCATTTTAGCACATTCTTCCTGCATCTCTTTTGGCCAGATACTTGATTGAATTTCTCCAATATGAGCTTTTCGCAGAAAAAACATACATAAACGTGATTGTCCTATTCCACCACCTATCGAAAGAGGTAACAAACCATCTACTAGACATTTGTGAAAATACATTTGTAACCGATCTTGTGCCCCTTCCATCTCTAACTGCCGTAAAAGAGCTGTTTTGTCAACACGGATGCCCATAGAAGAAATTTCAAAAGCAGTTTCTAAAACAGGATTCCAAAAAAGAATATCGCCATTTAAACCTGGCAAACCATTTTCTGCTACAGTGGACCAATCATCATAATCTGGTGCACGCCCATCATGTTTTTTGCCATCACCCAGAGGTGCACCTATTCCAATCAGAAAGACTGCTTTGTGAATTTTAGTAAATTCTATTTCTCTTTCTTTTGGTGAAAGATGAGGATAAAGTTGACGAAGTTCTTCGGCATGAATAAATACAATTTCTTGAGGCAAATAAGGTTCAATCTGTGGGAAGCTTTCCCAAACTAAATATTCAGTCCTTAAAAAAGCAGCATAAATTTGTTTTATAATTTTTTTTAAAAATTCAAGATTTCGTTCTTCTTCGCTGATTACTCTTTCCCAATCCCATTGATCTACATATAATGAATGCAGGTTGCCTAATTCTTCATCAGCTCGAATAGCATTCATATCTGTATAAATTCCATAACCTTGTTGAATACCATAAGCAGCTAAAGCCAAACGTTTCCATTTTGCTAAAGATTGTACTACTTCCGCTTCACTGCCATTCATATCTTTGATGGGGAAACTAACGGCACGTTCTACACCAGTTAAATCGTCATTGATACCCGTTCCTTTTAAAACGAAAAGCGGAGCCGTAACACGTCGTAAACGTAATTCCGAAGAAAGATTGGATTGAAAAAAATCCTTTATTTTTTTTATTCCCAATTCAGTTTGCTGCAAATCTAAAATTGGTTTATAATTATTGGGTTGAATAAAATAGCTCATATAATTTTAAAAGGTAATTTGTCATTAATTTATCAGCAAAGGTAATCATTTCTCTTTAAATTTTAAATTTATCATAGCAAAATAGTAACTTCATAAAGAAATTTAAATAAAATGATTACTTTCAAGTTAGACAATGGTTCATTTTGTTAGGATGATAAGAAAAATAATTAAAAATAGATATCTTACAAATAGGGATATCTATGTTGGAAATCAAAAGTTTAGAAATACAGGCTTGCGTAGTGTAGGATTCAAGATGTGGGTAAACGAGGATTTTTTATAGAAAAATTTTAGTTTGGGGCATAACACAAAGAATATAAACATCACAATTAATAAATACGATTAAACAGAGCAAATATATTGTAACATCTGACATTTGTTTTTCGAATGTTAGAATAATTTTTCCCTTCTGAAAAATGAGGGAGAGTTTAATAACTTCTGTAATTATTACGTCATCGATTCATCCAGCTTGGAAAGTAGTTTTTCCAGATCCTCATCAATTTGATGAAGTTTTTTGTTACAAAATTCCAGCAATTCTGTAGCTCGTTGAATTTTTTGAGTAATCTGGTCAAAATTAATTTCTGAATTGCTTTCCAACTCCTTCAGGATTTTTTCAAGTTCGTTTATTGCCTCGTTATATGTAAGTTTGTTCATAAAATTGATAGTTTTTTATTCGTTTATGTTACATCATAAGGTTTTATGTAAATTTAGGCAAAAAAGCAAATTGTCTATTCTCATTCATCTGAAAAATGTACCAGTAAATGTCGATAAGAATTAAAAATAGTTGATTTTGAAACAAAACCAATGTAACGTTTTTGATCATCTACCACAGGCAAATTCCAGGCTCCCGTATCTTCAAAAATTTCCATTACTTTTTCCATAGGCATATTAATATTAAGAACGGCTGGTGGTGAAACCATTAATTGTCCTACCGTGAATCGATGATATAATTCTCGACGAAACATAATATTTCTTACCTCATCCAGTGATAGTACGCCTAACAAAATGCCAGTTTTTGAATCTACCACTGGAAAAATATTTCGCTTTGAATGAGCAATAACTTTCACCAGTTCTCCAAGTGTCATTTCTGGATGAAGAATAATTAAGTCCTTTTCAATGACATTATTCATTTTAAGCATCGTCAAGACCGCTTTATCTTTGTTATGCGTTAACAACTCACCTTTTTGTGCGAGTCGCATGGCATAAATGCTGTGAGGCTCAAATAAAATGATAGTCAAATAAGAAATAGTTGAGACAATAATTAAAGTCATAAATAAATAATAACCACCTGTAAGTTCTGCAATTAAGAAAATTCCTGTCAGTGGAGCATGCATGACGCCCGACATCAATCCCGCCATTCCTGCCAATGCAAAATTTTCAATGGGTATAGGCAATCCCATAAGTCTTAAAAGTTTTGCCACCACAAATCCCGTGAGACATCCTACAAACAGACTGGGCGCAAAAATTCCACCTACTCCTCCGGCATTGGTAGTTGAAGTAGAAGCAAAAACTTTAAAAATAATAATAAGGACGAGATAAGAAATCAGAGCCCAGGAATTATCTTCGTGACCGAAAAACAAGCTCTGGCTTAGTACAGAAGAAACATCACCATTTAACAATAAGGAAATAGTATCATAACCTTCACCATAGAGCGGTGGAAAGAAAAAAATGAGTACGCTGAGGATACTTCCGCCAAGAGCAATTTTTTTATAAGGATTTTCAATTTTTTGAAAAAAATTTTCCAGTTTATAAGTTCCCCTTGTAAAATATAAAGAAACTAACCCACAAATAACACCCAATAATATTAAATAAGGAATACGCGAAACATTAAAAGGTTCATAGTGGGTAAATTGAAACATAAATTCATCACCGGTCAAAATATAAGTGAAACAAGTTGCTGTAACAGACGAAATAAGTAGCGGGACAATAGAAGTCATGGTCATGTCCAGCATTAAAACTTCAAGAGTGAAAACCAGCCCTGCAATGGGAGCTTTAAAAATTCCAGCAATAGCACCTGCAGCTCCACAACCTACCAGTAACATAAGTGTTTTTTGGTTCATTTTGAAAAATTTCCCCAGATTTGAGCCAATGGCTGATCCAGTCAATACTATTGGCGCTTCTGCTCCAACCGACCCACCAAAACCAATAGTAATGGCACTCCCCACAAGAGAAGTCCAAACATTATGAAGTTTCAGAATACTTTTTCGTTGTGAAATAGCATAAAGAACGCGTGTTACTCCATGACTAATATCGTCCTTTACAATGTTTCTGACAAACAAAGAAGTGATAAAAATGCCAATGATAGGAGTAATTAAATATAAATAATTGAGATTTTCTTTGTTAAAACTTTCTGTAACGAGAGTTTGTATGGAATGGATGGAAGTTTTAAGAATAAAGGCAGCGAGTGAACACAAAATTCCAACTACCAAACTTAAAATAAGAATGAATTGACGTTCTTTTATATGCTTTTCCCGCCAAGTAATCAATTTCGCATAAGTCTCTTTTCTCATTTGCTCTTTCCAAAAATGAACAGAACAAAGATAAAAAAAATCATTATTCTATGCCAACTTGTTTTTCAAACATGAAAATAATTTAGTATTTAGATCATCTTAGAATTATATCTTGAATGTAAGCAGTCCAGAGAAAAACACTCAAGAAATGCTCCATGAAAAATCAGTTTGAAAGTCGATTTTTTCCAGGAAATAGAAAAATAAGATATGTGTATCCGCGAAGCATCCTAAAGAGATTTGACAACAGGAAAAAGTTATAAAAAATTCCAAAAAAATTATTGTATAATTCATTGATATTTAATATCTTTATATCATAATTTATCATTAAAGGAACAACAAAATGAATATCTTATATAAAGTTTAAAAATTGATTGCACAAATGGTTACCCTTTTTTAAATTGAGATTAGGAAATGTCATAATATTTTGAATGGTTTTATTCCTTTTAAAAAAGGTTTGTGTATTTACAAATTAGAATCTATTTATTATATTTAGGTATTTAGCAAAATGTCTCTACTCGAAACTTGCTTCCCTCACCTCGAATCTCGAACCTCGCATAATGGTATGAAACAAAAAAACTCCCTTCAAATATTTAATTTTCAGGGAGTTTTTGGCTAAGTTTATGAAAAAAAATTATTTTACAGAAGCCATGTGTTGAATTAAATCAAGCACTTTGTTTGAATAACCCCATTCATTATCGTACCAGCTAACGAGCTTCACGAAATTACTATTTAGAGCGATTCCTGCATTGGCATCAAAAATAGAGGTACGCGGATCGTGAATGAAATCAGTGGATACAACCGCATCTTCCGTATAGCCCAAAATTCCTTTTAATTCATTTTCAGAAGCAGCTTTTACAGCAGCTTTTATTTCTTCATAAGTAGCGGCTTTTTCTAACCGGCAAGTCAAATCAACCACTGATACATCAGCTACTGGAACACGCATTGACATTCCTGTCAATTTGCCATTCAATGAAGGAATAACTTTACCTACGGCTTTTGCAGCACCAGTTGAAGAGGGAATAATATTGTTCAAGATAGAACGACCGCCTCTCCAATCTTTATTTGAAGGAGCATCAACTGTTTTCTGAGAATTGGTTGCTGCATGAATAGTGGTCATTAATCCTTCAACGATGCCAAATTTTTCATGAATTACTTTTGCTAATGGAGCAAGACAGTTAGTGGTACACGAAGCATTTGAAACAATGTTCATATCAGGAGTGTATTTATCCAGATTAACACCGCAAACGAACATTGGAGCATCATTGGAAGGAGCTGTAATAACTACTTTTTTTGCACCTGCTTTTAAATGAGCGGATGCTTTTTCAATAGTTGTAAATACTCCTGTAGATTCAACAATGTATTCAGCGCCAGTAGCAGCCCAGCCGATATTTACAGGGTCTTTTTCAGCAAAGAAAACTACTTCTTTACCATTAACGAAAAGTTTACCATCTTTTTTTTCGGCGGTACCTTCAAATTTACCATGTACACTATCAAATTTCAACATATAAATCAGATAATCCATATCCAAGAATGGATCATTTACTGCAACGACTTGAATGTCGTTTCTTTCTTGAGCAGCACGGAAAACTAATCGTCCAATGCGGCCAAAACCATTAATACCTACTTTAATCATTTTATTACTTATTTTTTAAAATTAGTTTACTTTAAATCTGTGCAAAATTACAGAATTATGTTTGATTCTCAAAACACTTCAAATTAATTAAAGAAAATTTTATGCAATTAAATTTTACATTTTAATTTATTCCACCAAAATTTAATCACTATGGTCTTTCCTCTCACTTTTTATTGTAGAAAAAATGGGTGTTTATTTTTTCTTACTTTTATTTTTCTGGTTTTCTTTTTCCTTTTTCTTTGAAGTATCGATTTTAAAAATAGAATATAGAAAAGAAAAACCAATTAAGCTGGAAAGTGTTAATAAGAAAGCAATTATCAAGCCAATCAGTCCTAACGTTCCTTTTAATACACTTTTATAAAAAAGTATAATCAATACGATAGCCACGCCCAATCGCAAAATTTTATCATTACCACCAACATTTGTTTTCATGGTTATTTTTTTAATGAATTAATTTTAATTTTAAAACAAACTTTTTATAAGAGAAGTTCAATAAATGTATACCAAATAATAAATGACTTTGAAAAATAAAACCGAATCAAAACCAAAAAATTCATTCTTTTGTTTAACGAAAAGTTCCATTTTCTTCTAAATATTGAAGCACCTTTTCAATCGCTGCAGGCTCAAAACCTTTTCCCTGAGCAAAACGAAAAAGTTTTCCTCTTTTTTCATAATCCGTCAAATTTTTAAAAGTTGCTAACTTTGACTTTAACAAATCTTCCAATATGCTTAAATATTCTTCTTCGTCAATAAAGGAAAGAGCTTCGTCAATCAATTCTTCGTTCAAACCTTTGGCACGCAAAGCTAAGGCAATTTTAATTTTTCCCCACTTGTTGAATCGGAATTTATCATTGACAAATGCCTTACAATATCTTTTTTCATTGATAAAATCATTTGCCAGCAATTTATCAATTAGTTTTTTCTTCAAAGATTTTTCTACTTTCCAGCTTGTCAATTTCTGATCTATTTCAGACACACAGTGTTCTGAAAGCGAGCAATAAGAAGCTACTTTTTGAAATAATTCATCAGCAGAAAATTCTTTTTTCATATTCGATTACTTTTAAAAGCAAACAAAAATAACAAATATTTTTCTAAGTTTTTCATTCATCAATTGATTAGATTATTCGCTCTTTAAAAACACCTTCTATAAGTCATCGCAAAAATCGTTTACAATAAACCAGCATTTTTTGTAATTTTGCTACGATTTAGAAGTAAAAAGGCTTATGGAATTAAAAGGATTACCGCTCACGTTAGGGACTGAAAAAATTCGTAATTTATTGATTCAGTATTCGTTACCCGCCATCATTGCTATGACGGCATCCTCGCTTTATAACATTACTGACAGTATTTTTATTGGACATGGCGTAGGAGCATTGGCTATTTCAGGTTTGGCAATAACTTTCCCTTTCATGAACCTTTCTGCGGCTTTTGGTTCGCTGGTAGGCGTTGGAGCAGCCACTTTGATGTCGGTTCGTTTGGGACAAAAAGATTACACTACAGCCAATCAAATTTTAGGAAATGTATTTGTATTGAATATTATTTTTGGGTTGGCTTTTACGATTATTTCTCTTATTTTTCTGGATCCCATTCTTTATTTTTTTGGTGCCAGTCCTGCCACTTTACCTTATGCCCATGATTTTATGGTTATTATTTTGATTGGGAATGTAATTACTCATATTTATCTGGGATTGAATGGTTTACTGCGTTCGATAGGAAAACCTGAAAAAGCGATGTATGCTACCTTAACCACAGTAGGTTTGAATCTGATATTAAATCCTCTTTTTATTTTTGGTTTCAAATGGGGAATTCGTGGTAGTGCTTTAGCAACTGTTCTTTCGCAAACCATTTTGCTTATTTGGCAAATAAAACTTTTCAGTGATAAAGAAAATTTTATTCATTTTCAAAAGGGCATTTTTAAACTAGATAAAAGGATTGTAAAAGAATCGTTGGCTATTGGGATGTCACCTTTTTTAATGAACGCAGTGGGTAGTATTATTGTTATTGTTTTAAATCAATCGTTGATCAGGCATGGAGGCGATCTGGCAGTTGGAGCATATGGAATTATTAATCGGGTAACTTTTCTTTTTGCTATGGTGGTAGTAGGATTAAATCAGGGAATGCAACCCATCGCAGGATATAATTTTGGAGCTCAGAAATTCGACAGAGTAAATGAAGTACTCAAGCTTACTATTCTCTTTGCTACTGCTATAATGACAGTAGGTTTTTTAATCGGAGAACTGTTTCCCAGGGCTGTAGCGTCTATTTTTACAAAGGATAAAGAACTTATCCGATTAGCAAGTGAAGGTTTACGAATTACTTTTATTTTCTTTCCCATTGTTGGATTTCAAATGGTAACAACTAATTTTTTTCAAAGTATAGGAATGGCAGGAAAGGCAATTTTTTTATCTTTGACCAGACAATTGATATATTTATTACCTTGTTTACTCATTTTTCCTTCTATTTATGGACTAAAAGGAGTTTGGTACAGCATGCCTGTTGCTGATTTACTTGCCACACTTACAGCAGCTTATATGCTTTTTGTCAATTATCGTAAAAACATTTCAAAGTCAAAATTAATTTCACAAACAAAAAGTTATCAAAATGAATGAAAATTTTGTCATCACCATTGGTCGTCAAATTGGCAGTGGTGGCCATCAAATTGGAGAAAAAATTGCTAAATACTTTAATATCTCTTTTTATGATAAAGAATTAATTCAAGCAGTTTCGCAGGAAACTGGTTTAGCAAAAGAACTTTTTGATAAAATGGATGAGAAAAAAAGTCATAGTATTTTCAGTAACTTTTTAGGACTACACAATTCTGTAATGATGGATCAATTTTATTTATGCGATAATTATCTCTCCAACGAAGCTTTATTTAAAATTCAGAGTGAAGTAATTCGTAAGCTCGCCGATCAAAAATCTTGTGTATTTGTAGGCAGATGTGCAGATTATGTATTAAAAGATTACCCGAGAATAGTAACTATTTTTATTACTGCCGATTTTGAGGATCGAATCAAAAGAATTATGGAACGGGAAAATCTTTCCACCGAAAAAGCCAAAGAGTATCTAAAAAAGATGGAGAAAAAAAGAGCCGACTACTATAATTATTTTAGCAACAAACAATGGGGTGTAGCTGCTTCTTATCAATTATGCATCAATTCTTCAGCTCTTGGAGTAGAAAAAACTGTCGCTTATCTTATTGATTTTATTAAACAAAAATTACAACTTGACTGACTAATTGTTTTTGTACTGGTTTCGAAAAATTTTTTCTTCAATGTTAAAAATAAATTGCTCTGATCATTCTATCATTTCCTGACAAATCTTTTTTTAATTCAATCTGCTGAAAGCCTTCTTGTTCGAGCAATGTTACTATATTTTCTCCTGCTTTGTAATGAATTTCAAAATAAAGTTTTCCACCCTGATTCAAATGAATTTGAGCAAAATCGACGATATTCCTGTAAAACAACAAAGGATCATCTTTAGGTACAAACAAAGCCAACAAAGGTTCATAATTCAAAACATTTGGCAAAAGAGTTTCTTTTTCATTTTCTGGAACGTAGGGCGGATTGCTGACAATAATGTCCCATTTTTTATCAAAAAGTGGATTTTTTAAAATATCTGCTTCGAAAAAATGAATTTCTGTATGATTGATTTTAGCATTCAGGCGGGCTGTTTCGATTGCCTCATGTGAAATATCACAAGCATCTACGTTGGCAAAAGGAAATTCATGCTTCAAACTGATAGCAATGCAACCACTTCCTGTTCCAATATCTAAAATTTGCAAAGCTGAATTTTTATCATTTTCCTTTACTATCCATTCAATTAATTCTTCCGTTTCGGGACGAGGAATCAATACCGAAGAATTTACTAAAAAATTCAAACCATAAAATTCTGTTTCGCCTAAAAGATACTGAATTGGAACATATTCTTTAAGTTTGAACAGAAATGAATTCAATTTATTCCATTGTTCAGAAGAAAATTTTGTATTTTTGTTAATTAAAATTTCAGAACGTGAAAACCCGGTTATTTTTTCTAACAATAAATAACCAAAACTTTGAATCTCATTGTCAGGATAATAACCTTTTAATTCAGTTTGAATATATTTCATTATTTCTTCCATAATGCAAAAATAAACAATTTGTAAAAACAAGTGAATAACAACATTATTTTTAAAATTAGGTTTTACTGGAAACATGACTGAAGAAGAAAAATATATAGCACGCTGTTTACAAATAGCCTCATATGGAGATGGTTTTGTAGCTCCCAATCCAATGGTAGGAGCTGTTCTGGTTAATGAAGAAAAAATTATTGGCGAAGGCTTTCACCAATACTTCGGTCAAGCTCATGCTGAACGGAATGCCATTCTTTCGGTAAAAGATCCAGAACAATTAAAGAATGCTACTTTATATGTAAACCTTGAACCTTGCTCTCATTATGGACACACACCGCCATGTGCCAATTTTATTGTAGATTGTAAGATTCCAAAAGTAGTGATTGGCACCTATGATCCTAATCCAGATGTTTATGGACAAGGTGTAGAAATTCTTCAAAAAGCAGGAATTGAAGTAAAAATAGGCGTTTTAGAAAAAGAATGTAGAGAATTGAACAAACGTTTTTTTACTTTTCATGAAAAGAAACGTCCATTTGTTACACTAAAATGGGCTCAAACTATTGATGGATTTATTGATCAAAACAGAACGGATGTTCTACAATTACCGCTGAACATTTCCAATCATTTTACAAAAATTCTTACACATAAAATACGTTCTGAAAATCAAGCCATTCTCGTTGGCACCAATACAGTTATTTTAGATAATCCTTCCTTAACCGTTCGATACTGGTGGGGAAAATCACCTATCAGAATTGCGATAGATCGTCTTGGAAAAGTTCCAGAAAATTATCATTTACTTGATGGGAATACCCCTACCATTATTTTTACGGAACAACTACGCCAAAATAAACAAAATTTAAAATACATTCCAATAAATTTTGATAAAGATATTTTATCAACTGTTTTACAAAAGATTTATGAACTGAATATTCATTCCATTTTAGTGGAAGGCGGTGCTCAATTATTAACAAATTTTATTATTTCCAACTTGTGGGACGAAGCTTATGTAGAAGTAGCACCTTTTGAAATTGGTAAAGGCGTAGCCGCATCCATTATGCCACTAATGCCTTATGCAAGGAAAAATTTTTATGGGCATGAATGGTATCATTATAAGAATAAAAAATAAATAAGAAATGTCAAAATTTATTACTATTTTTTTTATTGCTTTGTATGTATATACTGTTCTTAGCACTATTTCAGTTTTACTGCTCGAGAACAGAAATCCAGCAAAATCTTTTTCATGGATGCTGATCATCTTGTTCCTTCCTGTAATTGGCTTACTGCTTTATATGACTTTTGGACAAGATCTACGCAAACGAAAAATCATTTCCAGAAAAAGTCTTCATAACTTGCCTGAACGAGTCATTGCTCCTTTTGATATTACAGAAGTAGAAGAATTATTGAATAACCTTGAAAAATGTCAGAAAAATCTCATCAAACTTTTGTATAAAAACAGCGAAGCCATTGCTTATCCAGCCAATAAAGTTCAAGTTTATTCGGATGGTCAAAATGCTTTCGATGCCATTTTTGACGCCATTCGTGCAGCTCAAAATCATATCCATATTGAATTTTATATTTTAAGTAATGATAAAGTTGCCCAACAGTTAAAAGAATTGTTAATCCAAAAATCACAGGAAGGAGTTCGGGTCCGCATGATTTATGATTATATCGGCAGCTTGAATTTATCCAGAAAATATATAAAATCTTTAACAAAAGCCGGTGTTTATGTCCGCTCCTTCTTACCTTTGCGATTAAGAATATTTAGAAGCAGAATCAATTATCGAAATCACAGAAAAATTATGATTATTGACGGGAAAATTGGTTTCACGGGCGGAATGAATATAGCTGATCGATACATACATGGGAACCGATTAGGGGAATGGCGTGATAATTTTGTTCGGATTGAAGGAGCAGCAGTGCATGGATTGCAACATTTATTTCTTGCCGACTGGTATTTTGTAGAACGAAAACTGATTACAGCTCCAAAATATTATCCTCAACCTGAAAATTTTAACACCAATAACTTGATTCAAATTGTTTCCAGCGGACCTGATACCGACTGGGAATCTATCATGCAAGGAATGGCTTCAGCTATTATGACTGCCAGTGAATATGTTTATATTCAATCGCCTTATTATATGCCACCAGAATTAATCGAATGCTGTATCCAGATAGCTTCGTTGAGTGGCGTTGATGTACGACTAATGATTCCTACACGTTCCGATTCAATTATTGCGATTAAAAGTACTTCCAGTTATCTTGGCAAAATTTTAGAAGCGGGCGTTAAAGTTTACTATTATGAAACTGGTTTCCTACACAGCAAAACGCTGGTAATTGACGATATGATTTCTATTGTAGGATCATGCAATATAGATTATCGAAGTTTTACACAGAATTTTGAAGCAAGTGCTTTTATTTACGAAAAAGAAACTGCTATCCAATTAAAAGAACTTTTTATGAAAGATATTCAACAATGTGATGAAATGACACTGGAAAAATGGTCAAACCGAAGCAAATTTCAAAAGATGGAAGAATCATTTTCACGTCTTTTCAGCCCAATTTTATGAGTATTTATTTTCTTAAAAAATATTATCAAAACTTTTTTACTAATGCTTTTGAATGATTTTCCTTATGAATAAGAAATTAGCTTTCACTCTTTTACTTTCAATAGCTTGTATAAACAATTTTGCCTGTACAAATTATCTAATAGGAAAAGCTGCCACTGTTGATGGTTCTACAATGATTTCTTACGCTGCTGATTCCTATTTTTCTTATGGTTATTTATATTATTCTCCAGCAGCAACTTATCCTTCAAATACATTGATGGATATTTATGAATGGGATTCCGGCAAATATCTTGGAAAAATAAAACAAGTAGAAAAAACTTATGCAGTTGTTGGCAATATGAATGAATATCAGGTGTCAATTGGCGAAACAACTTTTGGTGGACGAATGGAATTAATAGACACAACTGCCACCCTTGATTACGGAAGCTTAATTTATCTTGCGTTGCAACGCTCGAAAACGGCTCGTGAAGCTATTCAAGTAATGACAGAGCTGGTGGCTGAATATGGCTATCGAAGTGAAGGAGAATCCTTTTCCATTGGCGATCCGAACGAAATCTGGATATTGGAAATGATTGGCAAAGGTCCAAAAAATAAAGGTGCTGTGTGGGTAGCTCGACGCATTCCAGATGATTGTGTTTCTGGGCATGCCAATCAGTCTCGCATCACTACTTTTCCACTTCATGACAAAAATAATTGTCTTTATTCGTCAGATGTTATTTCTTTTGCAAGAGAAAAAGGTTATTTCAAAGGAAAAGATGAAGATTTCAGTTTTGCTGATTGCTATGCTCCATTAGATTATCTTGCTCTACGAATTTGTGAAGCAAGGGTTTGGACATTTTTCAGAAAGGTAAATCCTGAAATGGATGCTTATATTTCCTATATTAAGGGTGAATCATCTAAACGACTGCCATTATGGGTAAAACCTACCTACAAATTAAGTGCTCAAGATGTAAAAAATTTCATGCGTGATCAATATGAAGGGACAGAACTGGATATTACCAAAGGTTTGGGTGCTGGACCTTTTAACAGTAAGTTGCGTTGCAGCCCGCTAACTTTTATGGTCGATAGTGTGGAATATGTTCACGAACGACCTGTAGCCACGCAGCAAACAGCTTTTTCGTTCGTAGCACAAATGCGAAACTGGCTTCCTAATTATGTAGGCGGAATTTTATGGTTCGGAGTGGACGATGCAGCCAGTTCTTTGTATGTACCAATGTATTGTGGTATTTATCAAATCCCTGATTGCTACGATATTCATAACGGAAGCTTGCTGGAATATTCACCCACTTCAGCTTTCTGGATTTACAATCAAGTCGCTAATTTCGCTTATAGCAAGTATTCTTATATGATGAAAGATATAAAAGAAGTCCAATCAACATGGGAAAATAAATTCAATGAATTGGTACCAAATGTAGATAAAATTGCTGCCAACTTACCTGAAACAACAGCACGTGATTTTTTAACCGATTTCAGTTGCTTGCAAGCTACTTCTTCTACTCAAGCATGGAAAAAATTAGGAGAATACCTGCTGGTAAAATACATGGATGGCAATGTAAAAATGGAAAAAGATGGTAAATTTCTTCAGAATGAAAAAGCCATTCCGCCTGACATTATCCGTCCTGGTTATCCAGAAGATTTTTTACGACAAATGGTGAAAGAAAATCCACAGCTTCGCGTAAAAACTATCAAAGAATTGAAAGAAAACAACGTTATTCCTTAATTTTTTCAGGAAAATTTTAAGGCAATTGCTTCTCAATAAAATAATAAAATACTAATTTTCAATAAATTATACATAATAAATGAATCATTCTATAAAAGATATGCTTGCTTCCCGCCACATTGGAATTTCAGAAAATGAAGAAGAAAAAATGCTGGAAACGCTTGGCTTGAAAAGTTTGGACGAATTAATTTGTCAAACCATTCCAAACTCAATTCTGCTTAAAGAAACACTCGATTTACCTAAACCTTTATCAGAGCGTCAATATTCAGAACATATTCTTCAGCTTGGCTTGAAAAATAAATTGTTTACTTCCTATATTGGTCAAGGGTGGTACGACACCTGCACTCCAGCAGTAATTTTGCGAAATGTTTTTGAAAATCCTGTCTGGTACACTTCTTACACTCCTTATCAGCCTGAAATTTCGCAAGGACGATTGGAAGCTTTATTGAATTTTCAAACAGCTATTGCAGACTTTACCGCTTTACCACTGGCAAATGCTTCCTTATTAGATGAAGCCACAGCAGCTGCCGAAGCTGCAAACATGATGTTCAATCTTCGCAATCGCCAACAAATCAATCGCAATGCCAATATCCTTTTTGTTGATCAAAATATTTTTTCTTCCACTTTAGCCGTGCTTCGCACAAGAACAGAAGCTCAAGGAATTGAATTGGAAATAGGCGATTATTCCACTGTTCAATTCTCTGACAGACATTTTGGGGCAATTATTCAGTATCCTAATTCGAATGGTAATATTGAAGATTATTCAGATTTTGTTCATAAGGCTCATGCCGCTGAATGCAAAGTGGCTGTCGCAGCCGATTTGATAAGTTTAGCTCTTTTAACACCTCCCGGCGAATGGGATGCAGATATTGCTTTTGGAAGTTCACAACGCTGGGGCATTCCTATGGGATTTGGAGGACCTTCCGCAGCTTATTTTGCTACAAAAAATGAATTCAAACGGGAAATGCCGGGCAGAATTATTGGCATTAGCAAAGATGTTTACGGAAAAAGAGCTCTTCGTATGGCTTTACAAACACGAGAACAGCATATTAAACGAGAAAAAGCTACCTCGAACATTTGTACATCTCAGGCTCTTATGGCTTCAATGGCGGGTTTTTATGCTGTATATCACGGAGCTGAAGGAATCAAAGCCATTGCTCAACAAATTCATGCAATTGCTACATATTTAAATAAAATTTTGCCAAAATATAGTTATCAGCAATTAAATAAAAACTTTTTTGATACCTTGAAAATTGTCTTGCCAAAAAATATTTCAGTAGAAAAATTTAGAAAAATTGCTGAAGAACACGAAGTCAACTTTTATTATTACTCATCAGGAGAAATTGGATTAAGTGTAGATGAAACCATTGATTTAAATGATGTAAAAACATTGATGGAAATTTTTGCTTCAGCAGCAAATCAAAATTCTATCGATATTATAGAAAACGATATAATGAATCTAACTTCTTTCGATAAAAAATTTGAACGTACTTCTGCTTATCTTACCCAGCAAGTATTTCGACTATATCATACGGAAACAGAAATGATGCGTTATATCAAAAAACTGGAACGTAAAGATCTTTCTTTGACAGATTCTATGATTCCACTTGGTTCATGCACCATGAAACTAACGGCTGCTTCTGAAATGTTACCGCTCAGTTTGCCTTATTTTACAAATATTCATCCACTGGCACCTGCTGATCAAACTGAAGGTTGCATGGAACTGATAAACGAACTTGAAAAATATTTAGCCATCATCACAGGATTTCCGGCTTGCAGTTTACAACCAAATTCTGGGGCAGCCGGAGAATTTACAGGATTAATTGTTTTACGTTCTTATTTTGCCTCACGTGGTGAAAATCAGCGAAACAAAGTACTGATTCCTGCTTCGGCTCATGGCACGAATCCTGCTTCAGCTCACCAAGCAGGTTTAGAAGTTGAAATTGTCAATTGTGATGCTGAAGGCAATGTTGATTTGAAAGATTGGAAAGAAAAAGCTGAAATGAACAAAGAAAATCTATTTGGATGCATGATTACTTATCCTTCTACCCACGGAATTTTTGAAACCGACATAAAAGAAATGTGTGACATTATTCATCAAAATGGCGGTCAGGTTTATATGGACGGAGCCAACCTAAATGCACAAGTTGGATTAACTAATCCTGCAAAAATTGGTGCTGATGCTTGCCATTTGAATTTACATAAGACTTTTGCCATGCCACATGGCGGTGGCGGACCTGGAGCTGGACCTGTTTGTGTAGCTGAACATTTGATTCCTTTTTTACCAAGTAAAAATTTTGGAAAAAATACTGTTTCGGCTGCTCCTTATGGAAATGCGAGTCTTTTGCCCATTACGTATGGATATATTCGCATGATGGGAGCTGAAGGTCTGACAAGAGCTTCAAAAATTGCCATTTTAAATGCAAATTATCTGGCAGAACAATTAAAAAATACTTATGGCATCGTTTATCGAGGAAAAAATGGAAGAGTTGGTCATGAACTTATTCTGGAATGCAGAAATTTTAAAGTAACCACTGAAATCACTGAAAACGACATTGCCAAACGCCTGATGGATTATGGATTCCATGCTCCTACTCTTTCATTCCCTATTCATGGAACATTAATGGTTGAACCCACTGAAAGCGAATCAAAAAGAGAATTAGACCGTTTCATCCAAGCTATGCTTCAGATTTACAATGAGATAATGGAAATTGAAAATGGAACAGCCGATAAAAAAGATAACGTTCTGCTGAATGCTCCTCATCCTGAATATGAAGTTACATCAGATGATTGGCAACATACTTATTCACGAACAAAAGCTGCTTATCCAATGGAGGAAGTCAGAGAAAACAAATTTTGGCCTGCTGTTGCCAGAATTGATAATGCTTTTGGCGATAGAAATTTAGTAAGTGTGTGGTTAAAATAAAAAACAAAATAGTCAAATAATATAATTTTAATTATACTTGACTATTATAAATTATCAATCACGGTATACAAAAAAACTAAAAATCACACTTTCTCCATTGATAGCGATTTTTATAACAGCTTTTCAAAATTCTGGAAGGGAAGTCCGTTGTAAAACGTAACTTGGTATCAGACACCTGATCCTTTAAAAATGATTTTTATAGTCATTAGCAATATTCGTAAATCAGTAATCAGTGACATGTTATCTATGTAAATGATATCATAATTTAACCGTTCGATCATTTTTTCGATCGTGTCAGAATACCCAATGCGAATTGGTCCCCAGGAAGTAAGTCCAGGTCGAATTTTGTATAAAAGACAATAATAAGGAGCTTCCTGAATAATTTGCTGAATGTAGTAACGACGTTCAGGCCTTGGACCGACAATACTCATATCACCTAATAGAACATTGATAAATTGAGGTATTTCATCAATACGGTAACGGCGCAAAATTTTCCCTACTCGCGTTATCCGTGAATCATTCGGATTACTCAATTGTGGAACACCATTTTCTGCTCCTTCGTACATAGTTCGGAACTTAATAATCTTGAAAGGTCGTCCATATCTTCCTATACGTTCCTGTAAATAAAATATCGGACCTTTTGAATCAAGTTTTATCCATATCATAAAAAAAAGCATAACAGGAAAAAGAATAACCAGCGAAAAAAGAGAAACCACAATATCGAAAACTCTTTTTACACTTTGTTCCCAATCTGGCATATTAATATCCGTAATATTTACCAGCGGACTGATGTTTAAGTCCTTTATTTTTGCACTTCCGGTCAGAATTTCATATAATCGTGGCGTAAACTTTATATCAACATTATATTGGTACAAAAGATTGATGATGGAAAATAATTGTTGTTCACTTGCGTTTTCCAGAGCAATGATAGTTTCCTGTACATGGTTTTCTTCAATAATATTCCTAATGTTTCGGAGATTCCCCAATATTTTTTCTTTAGGCACACTCACTTCATGATCAACATTGATAAATCCTACTAAAATGTTTCTTTGATTTCTTTTTACCAATTCGTCAGCCAGTTTTTTTGCATTTTGTCCTGTGCCAATTATTAAAGTAGGAATAGTCCAGCGTTTTGTTTTATAATTTTTTTGAACATTTAAGTAAATTATCAATCGTGGAAAATAGGTAAAAACAAAAAGTAATCCGAACAAAACCAATAGAGAATAATAATAATATTTATAGGAAACTACAACATCATCCAGCATCAGCACAAAAAAAATGGTGATAGAGATAACAATCGAGGCAGCAAAAGTTGAAAAAAAGATTTTAATGCCGGTCATTTTTTCAGGATACAGGTAAAATCCTGATAGATAGTGTACTATGATACAACAAAAAGGGAATAAAACTAAGCTGGAAAAATAATTGAAATTTGGGAAAAAAATTTGGACATTTTCAAATATTGCTGAATCATTCACAATCTTTCGGAATAGCATAAATAAAATCCATACTATTAAAGAAGCAAGTAGATCAAAAAAAAGGTAAGTTAAAAGTAACTTCTTTTTGTTCACAATATTAAATCAATATGAGTTAATAACTTTTTATTTTTATTTCAAAAACAGCTTGTTTGCCTGAAAAAATTCAAAAAAATTATTGACGAATGATTTGAATAACATTTCCTTTTTCAATTTTAATAATTGAAGAGGGTTTTGGCTTTAAAGTCTCTTTTTGACGATATTTAACAATATAATCTACAGCCGATTTTATTTCGTCACTAATTTCAGAAAAATTCAAAGGAGTTGCTTTACCACTAATATTGGCTGAAGTGGAGACAATGGGTTTTCCAAATTGAGCACATAATTTTTTTGAAAATTCTTCATCGGTGACTCTGATACCAATGCTTCCATTTTCAGCGACGAGATTGTATGGCAGGTTTTTTGCCTTCGGATAAATAATGGTAAGAGGTTTAGTAGTCAATTCAACAAGTTGCCAAGCCATTTCAGGAACTTCCTCGACATAATTTAAGATTTTTGAAGTATCATCAACAAGTATGAGCATAGCTTTTGTATCAGTCCTTTTTTTGATTTCATAAACACGTGTCACTGCCTTTTCATTGGTAGCATCACAACCCAATCCCCATATCGTATCAGTAGGATACAGAATAACTCCTCCTTGCTGTAAAATCTTTACAGTTTTTTTTATTTCTTCTTCAATTCTATTTGCCATGTTTTTATGTAGTAAGTTAAACAACGGAGAAGAAAGTTATTTATTTTGTAAAAATGGTGAATTGTTGAAATCAGTCGATAATAAAATATTTTTATGAAAAATTATCTAACTTTAATTCTATTATAAATGTTCACGAAGTACAAGATTTTTTGATTATAGTTCATTGAATCTACTCCAAAAAGTTTTTCAAAGTTAGTTTATTTATTTTTACCATAATAATTACAAAATACCAAAAAGTTATTTGAAAGTTTAATCGAAAGAATTCCTCGAGGCTTGCCTCGGGGTGAATCTCATAGAAACCAAAGGTTTCTAAATATAAAGATTTATCTTTATGTGAATGGAAGACGAACATATTTATAAGCGTATAATAAGACATTATTACTTTATCACATGGCTTATGTTTCAAATCAGGGAAATGAAAAGAAATATAAAAAATTGTATGATTGGTAACTTACATTATTCGATTAACAAGATACCTCGAGGCTTGCCTCGAGGTTATTCATTATATTGACTCCCCTCTTAAACTCTCATTTTTTCCGCCTTTTGAAAAAATCAAGTTTTTTAAGCATGAACCTGTCTATTTAATAAAATAAGAATGGGAATTATTTGGGGAAATAAATTATTTTTAATTTCTTTGTAAAAATTATATCTTTCATGCCATGAAAAAAACACTGTTCATTTTATTTTTATTTACTAATTCATTCCTAATGGCACAGCAAATTTATAATGGTGCGGGAAAATTAGTGGCAAAAGTTGATGGAAATTACTTTTATAATTCCGGGGGCAAATTAATAGGGAAAGTAGATGGTGTTTTTGTTTACAATAATGCAGGGAAATTAATAGGGAAAGTAGATGGCATTTATATTTATGATGAAAAAGGTAAATTAATTGGTAGAGTAGATGGAAATAATTTATACGATGCTCTGGGCAGGAAAATGGCAACTATTATAGATAAAGATTTATATGATAGCTATGGTCGAAAAATTAGAAGATTTAACGGATTGACACAAAGCCAGATAATTATATACTACTATTATTTTTACTAAATAATTCTGAAAATTATTTTTATCTTAAAGACTTCTCCATCGGTTTTTACTAATGGTAATTTGAAAAATTTATTAAAAAATCTCACCTGTTGTGTTAAGTGATAATTAAAAAACTGAAATTGTCAAGTGTTTAAGTTTATCAAGAGGTTTTTTTATTGTCTTCTTTTGTATACTTGTAAAAGTATAAACAATAATCATTTATTTTAAGCGTTTTTTCAAAATAAAGAAAAAATAGTAGCTTTTATATTTTTCTTTTTTAATTAATTTATTTATTATCAAATGATTCAATACAAAAAGTTAAATAATATCCTTTATTTGAAAGATGCTATAAAAATTTTACTAATTTTCTCATCAAGAAAAAAAAATCTTTTTCTTTTTGTCTTCCTTTTTCCTTTTATGATAATTTTTGCACAAGGTAACTTGCCCTATGTGGATGATAAGCCTTATCATTTCGGATTTTTAGTAGGATTGAATACCGCAGACTTTGGAATCGTACATAAAGATACGCTTATTGATAATAAAATTTATCATGCTTCTGTATCAACATTACAGCCAGGATTTTCGGTTGGCATAATAACTAACTTACGATTAAGTAAATACTGGAATCTTCGTTTTACTCCTACTCTTCATTTTTCGGAAAGAACTTTAACTTATCGGGCTGATACCTCTTCTATTACTACTTCTACAAATATTAATTCAATTCCTCTATGCCTTCCTTTATATATCAAATATAGTGCTGAAAGAAAAGATAATTATCGTCCTTATTTACTTGGTGGTGGGGGGATTTATTATGATTTTGGACGAAACAAAGAAAAAGCTATTTTATTAAAACCAATAGATTATTATGTTGAATTTGGCGTAGGCTGCGATTTGTATTTTTCATTCTTTAAGCTTGCTCCCGAATTGAAATTTGCTCTGGGATTTAATAATATCTTAACTCCTTTAAAGGAAAGAGATGCAGGTGGCTTGACTGAGCAAGATAAATTACATAATAATGTATTGTCTAAATTGACTTCAAAAATGTTGACCTTATGTTTTAATTTTGAATAAAGCAATTTTTAATCAAGCTGAATTCAAGTTACAAACAACTTTTTGGTTAGACAAATTACGCAATAAAGTGAAGAAAAAGATTATTTTTCAATTTCCTGCTTTTCAGGACTTAATTTTTCTATTTCTTCGATAATTTCAGTAATTTTTGTGCCCCAATCAGAAAAAAATTGTCGGAAATATTTCTTGACCATTACAGGATTATTTTTCCCATCAATGTGATTGATTCTTGAAATAAATTCTTTTCTCATCAATAAAATATTGGATAACAATTGGTTAATTTTTTCTTCATCCTGAATGTCGAACAACAAATAACGCAGATAAATTTCACCCAATAAATTAGAAGAAATTTCATTGACTCTTTTTTTCAATTTTCTTCGGCTTGCCATATTTTTTAATTTTTTAATTTAATATTGTGCTACAAATATAAATTTTTATTAGGAGTAATTCATCTTTTAATGTAAATTTGCCTCAATAAATTGGTAGCTTTTATAATAAATTTCATTATGTTCTCTTTTCACAAAAAATATTTTTTCTTTTTTTTCCTTGTTATTTTTCTCATGCTGAACTTTTTATCTTGTGAAAAAGACAATTTTACCACTAATCCTTTACATACCATTGAATTTTCCACCGATACCATCACTTTCGATACACTTTTTACTACGATTGGAAGTACTACGGCGAAAGTAATGGTTTATAACCATAACAGCAAAGCCGTCCGTATCAGTACAATTGCACTGGCTCAAGGAGGAAATTCTTTTTTTCGCATCAATGTAGATGGAGCCGTTAATGAAAACAATTTCTTTACCAATGTAGAGATTCCAGCTCATGACAGTATTTATATTTTTGTAGAAGTTACCATCGATGCTACAGATTCTGATGTACCTGTTTTAATGGAAGATAAAATTGTTTTTTTGATAAATGGTATTGTAAAACAAATTCAACTTCAGGCTTATGGTCAGGAAGTGGAAATTTTCCGAAACAAAACCATCAGGAACGATACTTTACTTACTGCAAAAAAACCGTATTTAATTTATGGTAATCTGATAATAGATACCGCTCGCACATTAACGCTTGAAGCAGGAACAAAATTTTATTTTCATCATAATGCCAATCTTATTGTTTATGGAAATTTAAGAGCAGAAGGTACTTTTGACCATCCCATTCTTATGCGTGGCGACCGTTTTGATAAAATTAATTTTGAAACACCTATTCCATACAACGTTGTAGCTGGACAATGGGGAGGAATTTATTTGTTAAGTGAAAATGGGAATCATTTATTTAGCCATGTGAAGATGAACAGTGGCTACGTGGGCATTTATTTATCAAATCAAAATATTAATTCTCTTCCTCATCTGGAAATAAATAGCTGTTATATTCATAATTTTTTACGATATGGTTTGGTTATTCAAAATGCAAATGTGGACGTAATCAATACCGAAATAAGCAATTCGAGCAGTTATTGCGTATATTTGAACGGTGGTACTCATTCTTTTATTCATTGCACCATTGTAAATTATTTCAATAACAGCAATGTTCAACCAGTGTCAAGGGGAAGCGACCCTGCATTTATGATTATGACGCTGAATCGAGTAGCTCCCATGCATACAGAAATTAAAAATTCTGTTATAACAGGAACTTTAGAAAATGAATTCAGTCTGGTAACGCGTTTTTTAGATGAGTACAAAGGAACATTTTCAAATAACTACATCAGAAAATATAAACCTTTGAATTTACCTCAATTTACCAATATTCGTTGGTATCAGAAAAACGATACAGTGTTCAAAAATATTTATTATGATTACAAGGAAAACAGTTATTTCAATTTTGAACCTGATTCTATTTCACCCATTCGTGATTTAGGTGACTATACCATAGCAACTGAATATTGTCCTCTGGATTTGAATGGGAATAATCGTTTAGCAGATGGCAAACCAGATGCAGGAGCTTATGAATGGAAACCAACTGAGTAAGGCAACTACATGAAAAAGCTTTTTGTCATTAAGATACTGTTACTTTCTTTTCTAATAAGTTTTGCTCAATCGCAAGGAAAACAGAATTTTAAAGTTGTTTTTTATAATACTGAAAATTTTTTTGATTGTTATGACGATTCTCTTACAAATGATGCAGAATTTTTGCCAAATGGAACGAGAGGTTGGACTTTTGCAAAATATAAGAAAAAACAAAATAATATTGGTAAAGTAATCACTGGTATTGGTGGTTGGGATGCACCTGCTTTGGTAGGTTTAGCTGAAATAGAAAATGAAAGGTGTCTAATAGATCTGACACATTATTCTGGTTTGAAAAATTTACATTACAAATTTTTGCATTTTGAATCTCCTGATCCACGTGGAATTGATGTGGCACTTCTTTACCAACCGCAACTTTTCAAACCATTTGTCAGTAAACCTATCCCTATTTACTTTTCAACTTCTCCACAGACAAAAACACGTGATATTCTTTATGCTGCAGGAATAATTCCAACGGATGATACATTGCATGTGTTTGTTTGTCATTTTCCTTCGCGACTGGGAGGAGAATTGGAATCTGAAAACAAGAGAAGAGAGGTAGCTGCTATTTTACGAGCAACAATTGATAGTATTTATTTGGCACATCCTCATCCTTATATTGTAATTATGGGCGATTTTAATGATTATCCAACCAACAAAAGTCTTTTAACAACACTAAAAGCCTTACCGCTAACAGATTCCATTTCATCTGATAATTTATATAATCTTATGTATCCTCTGCATATAAAAGGCAAAGGCTCTCATAAACATAATGGTGAGTGGGGTGCACTGGATCAATTTATTGTGTCAGGAGCCTTATTAAAGGCTGGAGGAAAATTTTATACTTTGCCAATGGATGCTCATTTTTTTGAAGCTGATTTTTTATTGGAAGATGATAAAACCAATTTAGGTAAACAACCTTTCAGAACCTATGTCGGCATGAAATATCAAGGAGGTTTTTCTGATCATTTACTCATTTATCTTGATTTTTGGTATTGAAAGTAAATCATCTAACAGACGTACCACTTTTCATTCCTTGTCGTATCGATTAATTTTACCCACAAACTGGATTGAACGTTAGTAAGATAATTCAGAAGGGAGGTTGCTATTAATATTAAATTTAGCTCAGACTTGTTGTGATTAACTTGCTTTTAATCCATTTTGTAGCTAACTATCGTTAATCAGTTGAAAAACAGGTTGAGAATGTGTGAATTTCTCTTTTAAGACAAAAATTGCGAGACATTTCCAAAAAAGAATTGCAAAACAATGTTGAAGCTACCATTTTCAACCAGATTACCATTATATCAATGACAAGATACACTATCACAGACTTATCAAACTCACCTGTGGGTTTAGGCTCGTTCACTATGAATAAACTTGATTCGAATATTGTAATATATCATGCAAATGACTCAAAGAATATTCAATACTTTATAAAAACTACTTTTTTAGAAAAATAACTTTTATATTGCAAATTATTGTAAAATATCAAAACAATAAAAAATTTAATACTTTCTTTTAAAAAGACACCATTTTTTCTTATTTTTGAAAAAAATCAGGTTTTAAAAGGAATCTCATTTATATAAAGTTTCAATTATGACAATGTTGTCATCTGTGGAAGAACAATATATTAAAGAATTAACTCAGGGTTCTTATGAGGCATTTGAGGCACTATATTCGATGTACTCACATCGATTATATAGTTTTGCCTTTAAATTAACTAAATCTCATCTTGATGCCAGTGAAATTGTTCAAAATAGTTTTATTAATCTTTGGTTAAATCGCGACAAAATACTTACTTGTTCTTCTTTACAACCTTATCTATTTACAATCGCTAAAAATCAATTTCTTAATAAATTGCGTAACAATATAAATTTACCATTATTTGTTGATTATGTAAATTATTTAAATGAAAAAAAATTATCAGAAAACAATGTGATTGAAAAATTAAATTATGATGATTTTAAAGCTCAACTTAAAAAAGCTAAAAAGTCTTTATCTAAAAATCAATGTAAAATATTTGAACTAAGCAAAGAACTTGGTTATACTAATAAAGAAATAGCTCAACGACTTAATTTAAGTGAGCAAACTGTTAAAAATCAACTCTCCATTTCTTTGAAAATTCTTAAAGAAAAACTCTTTAAATATTCCTTCCTTTTCTATGTTTTTTTCTTATAAATTGCTTAATTAGTCAATTCTTAAAAAGTTTATTATTAAGGGGAAAGTTTATAAAAGTTTTGGCAAAAGAGTAATCGAAAAATGAAACAAAGAAAATTTTCTTTGAGTTTTTTCATCATTTTTTCAAATTCCAGGCTGAAGCAGCCAATATGGAAATTTGTTCTCAAAAAATACACAACCACAGAAATACTGAAAGTAAACATCTCATATCCAATACGCTGGCAAACGTTTATTTCCCAGATTGTACAAGTGTTTAGTAGTATGCAACCTACCATTCTCCGAATAGGAGCACTCGGCGTTCCTTTATCCGAATAATAAATTTCCAACTCCTTATAATTCTAATTTATCTTGTTTGCCAACAAAACTAATTTGTGATTTATGTTAATAAAGTCTTTCAATTAAAAAAATAACTTAAAGCGATCGTAAAAATAGTAGCATACATAATTTTTTAACCGAAAAGGTAAAAAATCAAGAATTTAGAGCTAAATTTGTGATAGTAATTCAAAAAAGATTTTCATGCAGCCTTTAGCAGAGCGATTACGACCAAAAACACTGGATCAATTTGTAGGGCAAGAACATTTGGTAGGTGAAAATGCCATTTTACGACAAATGATCGAATCTGGTCATCTTGCTTCTTTTATTTTATGGGGACCGCCCGGAGTAGGGAAAACTACGCTCGCACGAATTATTGCAAATCAATTGAACCGACCGTTTTATTCGCTCAGTGCCATTAATTCAGGAGTAAAAGAAGTAAGAGAAATTATCGAAAAAGCTAAAAACAATAAATTATTTTCTTCTGGAAGCCCTATTCTTTTTATTGATGAAATTCACCGTTTCAGTAAATCGCAACAAGATGCCTTGTTAGGGGCAGTTGAAAATGGTACCATAACGTTGATTGGAGCTACTACAGAAAATCCTTCGTTTGAAATTATTACTCCTCTTCTATCCCGCTGTCAAGTATATATTTTAAAGCCGTTAAGTGCTGATAATTTATTTCTATTGGCTAATCGAGCTATTGCCACTGACGAAATATTAAAAAAGAGAAAAATTGAAATTGATGAGACAGAAGCTTTATTGAGATTTGCTGGGGGTGATGCTCGTAAATTATTTAATATCATTGAATTGATTGTTGCCGCAGAGCCAGAAGATCCTGTACATATAACAAATCAAGCAGTTATTGAATGTTTGCAGGAAAATCCTATTGCTTATGACAAAAACGGTGAATTGCACTACGATATTATTTCAGCATTTATTAAATCTATTCGTGGAAGTGATCCTGATGCTGCTATTTATTGGCTGGCACGCATGATAGAAGGTGGTGAAGATCCACTTTTTATTGCTCGACGATTATTGATTGCTGCTTCTGAAGATATTGGTCTGGCAAATCCTAATGCTTTATTATTAGCTAATGCCTGTTTCGATGCTATGCAAAAAATTGGTTGGCCTGAAGGAAGACTTATTTTAGCTGAAACAACCATTTATCTCGCTTCTTCTTCCAAAAGCAATTCAGCTTATCTTGCTATTGATAAAGCTCAAAATTTAGTTAAAAAAACTGGCAATTTACCTGTCCCTTTGCATTTACGAAATGCACCTACCGATTTGATGAAAAAAATTGGTTATGGAAAAGATTACTTGTATCCTCACGATTTTCCCAATCATTTTGTGCATCAGCAATATTTACCTGATGAACTTGCCGATGAAAGCATTTGGAAATCTCAGGAAAATCCAGCAGAAAAGAAACTCACTGATTTTCTTCAACAACTTTGGAAAAATCGATACAAAAAATAAAAAACCGGCTTTCTTTTAATTTTAGGAAAAAATTTCCAAAGGTTAATCATAAGTAATGGTGAAGTCATTTTACGCTGATTTTGAGGAAGAATCATAATCTTTTTTGATTCTTATATACATACAAAAATTCGACTTATAGGTCAAAAATTCAATAAAAATAGATTTGTTAAAAGAAAAATAATAATATTTTCTTTTCATGTATTAAATTCACTAAAATGTTCTTAAAAAAATGATTGGAATTTTTTTAGTTCATTTTTTACGAGATTTAGAAAAAAGAATACATTTCAAATCATTAAATCATAAAGGATTTAATTTGAGTTAAATTACCTATAATCAATATTTAAAAAAATCAAGCAGCCTTAGACGAGCTGCTTGATTACAATTTAACAGTTACCAAATGCTTGCTCTTTTCTCAGGTGACAAATATAATTTATCCGTCGGCTGAATATGAAAAGCATCATACCAGGCAGAAATGTGTGGTAAAGCACCATTTACACGCCATTTGCTCAAAGAATGCGGATCTGATTTAGTAAGCACAAGAATTTCTTCTGGACGGATATTGCAAGCCCAAACCATCGCATAAGACAAAAAGAACCTTTGTTCAGGGGTAAAGCCATCAATAATAGTAAAATCATTCCCTGACAAAGACTTGAAAGCTTGAAACGAAATTTGCAGACCACCGTGATCGGCAATATTTTCTCCCAAAGTAAATTTACCGTTGGCATGAACACCTGTAGCCACTTCAATAGAATCAAAATAATCCGCCAAAACTTTAGCTCGAGCATCAAATTGCTTTTTATCTTCATCAGTCCACCAGTTCGACAAATTTCCGTCCTTATCAAATTGACAGCCTTGATCGTCAAAACCATGCGTCATTTCGTGTCCGATGACAACTCCAATAGCACCATAATTACAAGCATCATCAGCATTTATGTCGAAAAAAGGAGGTTGCAATATTCCAGCCGGGAAACATATTTCGTTTGAAGAAGGATTGTAATATGCATTTACCGTTTGTGGTGTCATAAACCATTCGGCTTTGTCAACTAGTTGATCTGCTCGAGAATAGCGATAATTTGTTTCAAACTGAATAGCTTTTACCATATTATCATAATAGGAATTGGATGGATCAATTTCTAATGCATCATAATTTCGCCATTTATCAGGATAGCCAATTTTTACTGTAAATGCATCAAGTTTTTCTAAAGCTTTTATTTTTGTGTTGTCGCTCATCCAGGATAAATTTATAATTCTTGCTTTCAAAGAGTTTTGAAGATTTTTGACCAAATTCAACATTTGTTGCTTGGCTTCAGGAGGAAAATATTCTTTCACATACATTTGTCCAACTGCTTCCCCCAAAAATGCATTAACAGTATTAACTGCACGTTTCCATCGGGGAGAAGGTTCTGTTTTTCCAGAAAGTGTTTTTCCATAAAAATCAAAATTCTGTGCATAAATTTCATCGCTCAGGTAAGAAGCAGCATGATCAATGACTTTCCATTGCAAATAGGCAATTTGATCTTTCAACGGTTCCTCATTTAAAATTTTTCCAACTTCAACTAAAAATTCCTTTTGTGAAGCATTGACAAATTCAACTTTTGAAAGTCCTAATGATGTTAACAACTCTTTCCAATTGATCGCTGGCACTAATTTTTGCAATTCATCCACAGATATTTTGTGGTAGTTAGCATAAGGATCACGAAGTTTAACTCTATCATAAGAAGCTTGAGCCAAACGTGTTTCAATTTTAATCACGGCTTCACTATTTTGATCGGCATTTCGAGGTGAGAAACCTACCAATTCAAACATTTTTTTAACATGCTCCCTATATTTTTCTCTGATTTCTTTAGAATGAGTATCATTATCCAGATAATATTCCCTTTCGCCCAAGCTGATGCCGCTCTGATAGGTTTGTGTCAGATAATAAGAACTATTCATTGGATCAGCATCTACATAAATCGAAAAAAATACATCATTGCCACCGTACATCAATTCAGGAAGAATATGTAGCACTTCTTTTTTTGATTTGAGTTTTGACAACTGAGTCAAAGTTGGTTGAATAGGAGTATAACCGTCATTGTTTAACCTTATACTATCCATAGCAATATTGTACATATCACCAATTTTTTGCTCGATAGTTCCTTTTGAGTGGGAGGTAGAAGCAATTCCTTCAATCAACTCTTTCAGTTGCAGACGATTATTTTCTGCAAGCATATCAAAAGTACCGAAACGTGCATATTCACCTTTTAGAGGATTTTTTTTCATCCACCCTCCACAAGCATACTGATAAAAATCATCTCCTGGACGAGCCGTTGTGTCCAGATTCGTTAGCTCAATTCCTGCCATAACATTTTCACTTAAACAAAAATTTAATATTGTCAACAATAAAATTTGAATGATATAAAAACTAAGATTACTTTGAAATTTTTTACACATGTTTTTTAAAATTAAAATTGATAAAAAATGACTGAATTAAAAATCAAGTAAGAATAAATCAGATGTTTACATTGTCTATGATTTGAAAAAGTTCCTGAATAGTTTCAGCTCGAAGCATGGCAATGCGTGTATTTTTAAAATTTGGAATATTTTTAAAAATAGGTGTAGCTGCCAAATGGCAGCGAGCATGAATAATTCCTTTTAAACGAATATTTGATATTGTTTCAAAATTTACTTCTTCATTCTTAAAATCAATCCATTGAATACAGGAAAGAATATAATTTTTAAGAATTTCCTTTTTCTGTTGAAATGATAAAAAGGAAGAAATTTCACCTTTTTCCAGAAATTCTTTCGTTTCTTTAAAAATCCATGGTTGCCCTAAACTTCCTCTGCCTATCATAATAGCGTCCACTCCGTATTTATCAAAATATTCTTTTGCTTTTTGTGGAGTAGTTACATCACCATTTCCAATAATAGGAATTTTTATGCGGGGATTATTTTTTACTTCCCCAATCAAAGTCCAATCTGCTTCGCCTCTGTACATTTGCGAACGAGTACGTGCATGAATGGTTAATGCTTGAATACCACAATCCTGCAATTGTTCAGCTAAAGTAAGAACAATTTTGTTGTTTTCGTCCCAACCAAGACGAGTTTTTACGGTTACAGGCAATTTTACCGCTTTTACTACTTCAGTAGTGATTTTTAGCAATTGTGGAATATTTTTCAACAATCCAGCACCAGCACCTTTATTGGCAACTTTTTTCACTGGACAGCCAAAATTCAAGTCAATAATATCTGGTTGTAACTCTTCAGCCATCAAAGCTGCCTGTACTATTGCGTCCACATGTTGGCCGTAGAGTTGAATAGCTATCGGTCGTTCGGACTCGAAAAAAGTAATTTTTTGAAGTGATCGCTCAATTTTTCTGATCAAAGCGTCTGAAGAAACAAATTCTGTATAAACTAAATCAGCACCAAATTGTTTACACAACAATCGGAAAGGAAGATCGGTTACTTCTTCCATTGGAGCTAAAAACAAAGGATAGTTTGGGAAATCAATGTTGCCTATTTTCATTCAATAACAGGTAAAGAATTTTAATTTTTATCTGTACAAATAATTAAAAACAATTGTTTCAATTACAAATTTACAGGTTTATTGGAAAATAAAAAAAACTTCTTATCAAGAAAAAGATATTGAGATAGACTCAATTTATCGTTTTTTGTATAAAATTAAGCGAAAATTTGAACTTGAAGTTGGACAAATTGTTTTTACGGCTTATTGCATATTCAAGAATCGGGGGAAAGAATCTTGTATGAAGAGAAGTCGATTATCTTTTCGAAAAGGGCTGGCAAATTGACCTGCGAGGAACAAACAGAACTTTTACCGAATTGTTTATAAAAATTTTTAGGTGTTATAATGCAGAAAATAGGTAAAAACAAGTACAAAAAATCTCTGCAAACCATTCGTTTACAGAGATTTAGTTTTTTATTGGTTGTTTTAGAAGTTACTTTACTTCCTCAAATGTAATACGTATTTATAATCAATATGTTATAAATATATGTAGCAAATATGTTACAAATATACGATAAACAAGTATAAGAATTATATCTTTGATATTTAATGTTTTATGCCTGTTTTAATGAGTATTTATAAACAACATAAAATCAAATACAAATTTACTTTATTTTGTAGCGACGTAGCCAAAAAGCTATAACGAACAAGAGTTAACAATTTTGATTAACCATTTTGCCAAATCTCAAATCTCCAAATCTCCAAAATGGCAATTTGACAATTTGGGGATTTGAATTTTTGGTAGTTTAAGAGTTGTTTATTGAGTAAATAAAGAATTAATAGGGGTAAAACACTTCACGGGAAAAGGGAACAGACAACTGGAAAGGTTGGAAAAAT
>DAOOVG010000006.1:0-36224 GCA_035369865.1 Paludibacteraceae bacterium
GATTTGTAATCGGTGGTTTGCTTGTTAAAGCAATCATATCAGCATTATATCTAATAATCCTTTTCCTCCGGCATAATCAATAGCACTGCTGTAAACATATTGCTCGGCGCGAAATACAAGTCCTTCTTCTGCCAGATGATAATGTTAATAATGTCAACATTATTTAGGTGTTAACAACTCGAAACTCAAAACTCGAAACTAACAATCAAATAGCAAAATCAATAATTTTATCAGCAAAGCATATTAGTTTAATTGCTTCATTACAGATTGTATTTTTTCATATGTTTTTGCGGAAGTAGGGACAAGTGGTAACCGTAGTTTATTTTCTATCATTCCCATAATAGCCAGCATACTTTTCACGCCAGCGGGATTGCCTTCCACAAAAAGTAATTCAAACAATTCCGTAAAACGATAATGAATTCGTCGTGCACTTGCATAATCGCCCTGTAAAGCCAGATGTATCATTTTACTAAATTCAGCAGGGAAAGCGTTTCCGATAACAGAAATAACACCAACTCCTCCCATTGTAATCAGTGGATAAGCGACACCATCATCACCAGAAATTACTAAAAAATTTTCAGGTTTGTTTTTTATAATTTCACCAATTTGTACAAAGTTACCTGATGCTTCTTTTATAGCACAAATATTAGAAAAATCTTTAGCCAAACGTAAAGTAGTTTCGGCTGTCATATTTACGCCCGTTCTGCCTGGAACATTATAGAGAATAATAGGAAGTGGTGAAACTTTTGCTATACTTGCAAAATGTTGGTAAAGTCCTTCCTGCGAAGGTTTATTATAATATGGTGTAACGGAGAGTATCGCATCAATTCCTGATAAATCAGTAGTTTTAATCTTTTCTACTACAGCTTTTGTATTATTTCCACCAATGCCCAGAACAACAGGCAATCGTCCTGCATTTTGTTGAACAGCGAAACGAGCCAGTTCATCTTTTTCCTCTTCAGTTAAAGTGGGCGTTTCGGCAGTTGTTCCACACACTACCAAATAATCAACACCATTTTTAATTATGTATTCTATTAACCTTCCAAAAGCTTCAAAATCAATTGAATCATCATTCTTAAAAGGAGTTACCAAAGCAACTCCCATTCCCGTTAATTTATTATACATGTTCATAGAAAATATATTTTAATTCATCACAAAATTACGCTTTTAATCGGAAGATTGAATATTTTTTAAGTAAAATATTAACTGATTAAAAATATTATATAAATCGTCGAATGAGGGCGTTTTCTCCTTCAATTGATGAATAATGTCGAAAATAAAATCATAAAGTGATAAATCAGTATTTTTTAGTCCTATTTTAAGAAAAGCACTGGCATAAAGCACCAAGTATTGCAAGGGAATGACATCATGAAGTGATAAATCAATTACTATATCAAACTGATTGTTGTTCAATTCTTTCAATATAAATTCATTGGGCTTTTTAAACAAATTGGTTTGTTGAGAATTAAAAATTTTGAAATCAAGTAAAAATGGCGTATTGATTTTTTTCTTGTTCAAATAACCAATAACAGTCACTTTTTTATCATCAGATTTTAATTTTTCTATAATTTTTTTGATGGGAAGATTGATTTCATTTTCATCACTTTCAAAAATCAATAGAAAATTCCTTGCTTGATCATAATTGATAAAACGTTTTTCACGAGCGGTAGATAAATTATACCTTTTTACTTCTTTTTTTAACTGATATTTAGCTATTTTATCAATTATCATAAAATTAAAACCTTAGGTTAACAAAGTTTATTATTGCTTTTCGTTGATCATGGCTAAAAACGTACTTTCATCAATCAATGGGATGCCCAATTGTTGAGCTTTTTTGAGTTTTTCGGGTCCCATATTATCTCCTGCCAGAATAAAGGATATTTTTGAAGAAACACTGCTCACGTTTTTTCCACCATGCTCTTCAATCATTTTTTTGTATTCATCTCGCGAATGAAGTTTAAAAACACCGCTAATTACAATGGATTTCCCTTCCAATTCATTTCCTTTTAATGATTGATTTTCCTCAGAAAGGCTCATTTGTATACCAGCAGCTTTGAGCCGTTGAATAATTTCCAGATTTTTAGGGTCAGAAAAAAATTGGATTACACTTTGTGCAATTTTGTCGCCAATTTCTTCTACTTCTAAGAGTTCCTCGTAAGTGGCATGTTGCAAAGCATCAATAGATTTGAAATGAGCGGCTAATTTTTTAGCCACTGTTTCGCCTACAAAACGAATTCCCAGTGCAAACAAAACTCTTTCAAAAGGAACTTGTTTAGATTTTTCTATGGAATTCAAAAGATTGTTAGCTGACTTTTCTCCCATTCGTTCCAAATTCACTAAATCAGAAAATTTTAAATCATAAATATCGGCTATATTTCGCAAAAGACCTTTATTATAAAGCAAATTAATGGTTTCCGTACCCAAACCTTCAATATTCATTGCTTTTCGGCTAACGAAATGTTCAATTTTTCCTTTGATTTGTGGCGGACAACCATTTTCATTGGGGCAATAATGAGCAGCTTCGCCAGGATAACGAATTAACGGTGTTCCACATTCAGGACAATTTTTAATAAATTGAACTTTTTCTCCGACTTGCACTCTCGCACTTTTTTCCACACCTGTGATTTTAGGAATAATTTCTCCACCTTTTTCAACATACACCATATCGCCTATATGTAAATCAAGCGATTCGATAATATCCGCATTATGTAACGAAGCACGTTTTACCGTTGTTCCTGAAAGTACTACTGGCTCTAAATTGGCTACAGGAGTTACTGCACCTGTTCGTCCAACTTGATACGAAACGGATAAAAGTTTTGTCAATGCTTTTTCTGCCTGAAACTTAAAAGCAATTGCCCAACGAGGAAATTTTGCAGTAGCTCCTAACTTTCGTTGTTGATCTAAAGAATTTACTTTCAGCACAATACCATCAGTTGGGATAGGTAATTTTCGTCGTTCAACATCCCAATAATGAATAAAATCAAACACTTCTTCAAGATTTTTGCAGACTTTCATGTCACTTGAAATTTTAAATCCCCATGTTTTAGCTGCTTGAAGATTATCGTAATGAGTTCGATATGGCAACTCTTCTCCCAACACATAGTAAAAATAAGCATCCAGTTTTCGAGAAGCAACAATAGCTGGACTTAAAAGTTTTATAGTGCCAGCAGTAGCATTTCGGGGATTGGCAAAAAGTGGTTCTTCTTGAGCTTCTCTTTCCTTATTCAATTCTTCAAAAACTTCCCAAGACATGAGAACTTCTCCACGAATTTCAAACTTTGATGGATAATTACCTCGCAATCGCAACGGGATACTTTTAATCGTTTTTACATTGGCTGTTACCACATCACCTTTTTCACCATCACCACGTGTCACAGCACGAATCATTACCCCATTTTCATAAGTTATGGAAATTGAAACACCATCATATTTCAGCTCTCCCACCAGTTCAAAAGGTTCGTTTAATGTTCTGGAAACTCGCTCGTAAAATTCCTTTACTTCTTCTTCTGTGTAAGTGTTACTCAAAGAAAGCATGGGATAAGCGTGATAAGCCTGTTCAAAACCTTCAGTCAAATCACTTCCCACACGTTGAGTTGGTGAATAAGGATCGTAATATTCGGGATATTTTTCTTCGAGCTCTTGTAATTGTTTCAGTTTTAAATCATATTCGTAATCAGAAATAATTGGCTGAGAAAGTACATAATAATAATAATTATGCTGTTCGAGTTCCTTACGCAGTGCTTCTATCTGTTCTTTAATACTCATTTCCATAATCAAAATGTGTTTCTAAAAATAAATAAATCCAAGAATTTATTGAATTGTTTTATAGCAAGTTTAATCATTCATATAATTTTAATTGAAATTGAAATTGAAATAACACACATTAGCATCGATTGATTTTTGATTAAATGTTTTTTCAAAATGGGCTTTGCCCAAATCTTATTTCATTTTTTGCCTCAAAAAATACTTTTTTATTGTTTCAGTAATTTCGTCTTGTTTAAGATTTTTCTTGAGCTGCACTTTGGAAATGAATTGTTTATTACCCAGAGAAACACTGATATTTTTTCTTCATTCGCTCAAAACTCAAAACTCAGAACTTCAAACTTAGAATTCGCATCCCGCACCTTGCACTTCGAATCTTCGCACTTCTCAAACCAAAAACTTGAAACTTATCAATTTCACAATACAAGGTCAAGTTCAAACTTAAATTTTTTGAATCTTGAATAAAAAATATAATAAATATTGTTTTCTGCCATATACTTAGGGATAAAATAATATTTTATCATTTCAAAATTCAATCGTTTCTTTTTCGACTTTTGAATAAATTTGGGCGATTTCCTGCTGAATTTCCATCGTATAACTTAAAGCAGTAATGATACGAGAATAATGAGCAAAATCGTCCATATTTTTTCCTTTCCTGTCCTTCAAATATTTATAAAGTACTTGATATCCACCAATTTGATATTTCCATATTTCAGGCGAAACGTTATCAAAATATTTTTCATCGTTTATATAAATTCGCTTTTCTGATTCTCGATAAACAATCATGTCAATTCTGTCATTTTCGCTTTCACCTTCATATTTTGATACAAGTTTGTCCAATCGTTTATTTTTCATCAAATGCAAGTCCACCAATTCATTTCCCAAAGCTGCCATATTGCTGAAAACCTTGTAATCAGCAGTAAAAGGCACGCGTGGAAAATCAATTTTCAAAAACTCAGCATATTTTTCACGATAAACATTGCTGTAAAACACGGCATAAATATAATAGAGAATTTCTTCAGGCGTAAGTTCACGACCATAAGTTTTATTCAAAGTTTGATAAATCTTTTTGTCAATATTAGGTGTTTTGCTACTGCCATATTCTGCTTCCGGTTCAAACAACATCATCATATGTTGAGAACGTGACTTTTTTGGAGCTTGCTCTTTATAAAGGTAAAGGGGGAAAAGATAAGCTATACCTTTGTTACTCAAAGTTACTCTACTTTCAATAATATTTTCAGTAATAAAGCTATGATTGAATACTCCTTCAGCAACTTGACGCACTGTAATTAATCCCAAATTCTCCTTCATCATATGGCGCATGACCTCGGAGCGAGTGCGTTCAATAACAGGATCATGCCAGAAAATATAGCGATTATCAAAAGGACGATAAGTAATAGTGGCAATATGTTTTTCTAATTCATTATCAGATATTTCCTGCAAAGTATTCCATGCTTTTCGAATATCCCAGCCCTGTTTTTTATTAATTTGAAAAAATTGATGTAGTTCTTTATCACTGAATTTTGAATTTTTAAAAAGTCTAATCCTGTTCAAAAGTGATGATTTATTAAAATCAATAACGAAATTATCTCTGGCAGTAGTTATTCCAACACCATTCACAGGAAAAATTTCATTAATTCTTTTCCATTTTAAGTAATACTGTATTTTTACTATATTCCTTGGAACAAAGAAATACCACGGACTTTCTGGTTTCAGCAACTGATAATTTTTAATGTCCAATTGATGAGTATCCAACCAATCATATTTACTTTGCCGTTTACCAAACAGTTCAGCATAATATACTTTGCAGCCTGTTTTTTCCTTCTGTTTCACAAAAATGGCTATTGCCGTTCCCTGACGAATATCAAAAACATTCTCGTCTTTTCCTCCATCGGGTGCTGTTTCCTTTTTCAGGCTGTTGCCATGCAAGTCGAGAATATAAATTTCATTAAAAGTTTTCATCAAACTTTGCCGCATTCCTCGAAATGTTGGATTGTCCAAATAACTGTGGTTGGTAATCATGCCGACAATTCCGGCGCCCGCCTTTTGAATTTTCCATTGGGCAAAACGCAAAAATTTGACATAATCATCCTGCAACCATTTTGGATTTCTTTCTCCTAATGGTTTGCCATCTACTTCATAATAGCTTTGAGCTCCATCAAGGTTTTGCTTTAGCAATTTTTCCGTCCATTCATTGGTATTAGCAGAAATACCACTGTAAGGTGGATTCCCAAAAATCACCAGAATGGGTTGTTCTTTCTTAATTTTTCCTGCCAGATGACTTTCTTCACTCAATGAACTCAATCCTGGAATGGAAATTTGCTCCAGCTCGTCCATTTCCAACGTGTTGGTCAGGTAAAGTTTAAATCTTTCATCATCGCTTAATCTATAACCCAATTCTTCCAATAAGAAACTCATTTTCAAATGTCCAATAGCATAAGGCGCCATCATCAGCTCAAAAGCATAAAAATTCTCCAGTATCTGACTTCTGATAAAATTGTTTTTGCCACCGCTTCCATATTTTTCCGTAAATTCTTTTACTGCCAGCTTCACAGCTTCAGCAGGGAAAGTCAGTGTTCCTGCTGCAGGATCGAGCAATGTTACATCATTTGATGCCAATCCATCTGCCATATCAAAATGTGTGTTCAAAAGTTCGTTCACCGACCGTACAATATATCCTACAACCGGTTCAGGCGTATAGTAAACACCACGTTTTTCACGAAGTGTCGGATCATAAGCTGTCAAAAAAGTTTCGTAAAAATGAACAATTGGGTCTTGTCCTTTTCCTTCTTCAAAATAATCTTCCAGAATCCTTTTAACGTCTGTAACACTCAATACTTCTGCAATATCATCTACAATTATTTGCAAAGATTTTGGCGGTTCTTCCAGTGAGATAAACCGAAACACATCACGCAAAATGCCAATAGTATTGGGAATATATTTGAAAGCCAGCTCACGATTGAAGGAATTATCAGAACGTGTACGAGCAGCAAACAAACCATAAGTCACTGTTTGTGAATATAAATCTGCAAAAGCTTCCTTTGTTAAAGTTCCAATCAAATACTTCCGAAAAGCCTCATAAAAACCCAGAATAGCTTTTTGTCCTTTTTTCTCTTCTTCATCAAGTTCAATACTCACCACTTCATCACGCAAAAATCGTGTACGTTTTGCCAATTCCATTGCCAGTGATTGAGCATTACGCACATTGGGCAAAGAGAACGAAAAGAAAATATCGAGCAAATCAAAAAAATCAGCTTCATTTTCAACCGGCGGTGTAGTATTTAATTTTATTGCTAATTCTGGTCGAGCTATTTTTACTTGCTTCATTAATTCTCCATTTCGATAAAGACGAAACTCGTAAAAATTAGTCAGGATAACGTTTGGAAAAGTTTCTCGATAACGTTTCAACTGCTCTGAAACTTCTATTCTGTCAAGATTGGTAACAGAAGGATCTTTGGCTTCGATATAGCCGGTAATATGATTTTTACCATCCCAGATGCGAAAATCTGGATTACCAGCTTCGGTTGGTTTTGGTAAAATGGTAATATCAACCTTTTTCAGTTGACGCTCATTGGCATAATTCAGTAATAAATCCTTCAAATGTTCATAATAACTTTCTTCACGTGCATCGCCTTGATTAAAGGTTGTTTGAAGACTATTTAAATACTGTTTAAGCATACATTAAAATTTATGCCAATAATCAATTTTTTTATTATTATGTGAAGAAACAAAAATATTTTTTTCGTTGGGAAAATATTTTTAATTGAGATTCAAAAATTTACTGCTTTGAAGCTCATATCCAGACTTTTTACAGAATGAGTCAATGCTCCAACCGAAATAAAATCAACGCCACATTCAGCATAAGAACGAAGTGTTTCAAGTGTAATGCCACCCGAAGATTCTATCATATAACGACCTGCTACCATTTCAACAGCTTTTTGAGTATTTTCAATATTAAAATTGTCCAACATAATCCAGTCAACACCACCAATACTCAACACTTCTGAAAGTTCTTGTAAATTACGTACCTCAATTTCAATTTTCAAATTTTTTCCTTTATTTTTCAAATATTCTTTGGTTCGAAAAATAGCTTCCTTTATTCCTCCTGCAAAATCTATGTGATTATCTTTGAGCAAAATCATATCATATAAGCCAAAGCGGTGATTTACGCCACCACCAATTCTGACCGCTTCTTTTTCCAACGCACGTAAACCTGGAGTGGTTTTACGCGTATCAAGCACTTTTGTTTTCGTTCCTTCTAATGCTTTTACATATTGACGTGTTTTGGTTGCAATGCCACTCATTCTTTGCATCACGTTGAGCATCAATCGTTCAGTTTGAAGCAAAGATTGAATTTTACCTTTAACTTCAAAAGCAATATCGCCAATTTTCACTTCATCTCCATCATTGATAAATTTTGTCATGGAAAGTTCCGGATCGAATGTATGGAAAATTTCCTTTGCAACTTCTATTCCTGCAACAACACCATTTTCTTTAATAATCAATCTTGACTTTCCTCTTGCGTCGGCAGGAATGCATGCTAAAGTAGTATGGTCACCATCGCCAATATCTTCAGAAAGCCATAAAGGAATCAGTTCCTTGTAATCTTGATTCATTGCTTGGTTCAATTCTTAATTGTAAAATTAATGTTTTATTGTTTGTCTTTCTCATTAAAATATAGACTCTGAAATTTCCATTTGAGGTTTTGAGAGTACCGATAACAAAATTAGAAGCTTCTTTCTCACCTTGATGAAGAACTTGAAAACTATTTACTTTATTTTTTTTGAAAAAATCAGTAAGAATAGTCAATGTTTGTTGCTTGCTATAAACATTATTGTTGTTGTCCAATACCAGTTCAACATTATCATTTAAATAATTTGACAATCGACTGGCATCGCCATTGTTAAATGACGAAATGATATCAGAAGGAATAACAGTTGTTTGAGATAGCAACACATTGGGAATAAACAATATACTGCAAATAAAAAGTAATTTTAGGATTCTCATGTTCTCAAAATTTTTAATAAATTAATTAATTAATGATTTATCCCTTAAAAGACCAATCTCAAAAAATACCCGAAAGCACATACAAAGATAAATCTTATTTTATCATTCATTTCATAAATTTATAATAAATTGCAATTTATAACTGAAAAACATTTCTTCTCCTACCTTATTTCTACTTTAAAACGTAAAGACACACTAATTTAACTTTTTCATTCTTAAAGAGTTTTCATATATTTGTACTAAAAATACACATCAAAGAACGAGCCAAAAAAACAGCAACTATCTCAGTATGAAATTTATACTTTTAACAATTGGAGGAACTACTAACAAGCATCTTTTACATTTGCAGGAAGATTATAAAAACAGGATAAAATTTTATCTTCCGTTTGAAATGATAACATTGCCAGAAATAAAAAATACCAAGAAATTATCGGTTCCTGAGATAGTTGAAAAAGAAAGTGAGTTAATTTCTAATTATTTGCAAATCACTGACGAAGTAATATTATTAGACGAAAAAGGTGAACAATTTACTTCTGTTGGTTTTTCAGAATTTATTTCTAAAAAACTTTTGTCTTCAAAAAAGCGCATAATTTTTGTTGTAGGTGGCTCGTATGGTTTTGCAAAGGAAATTTACCCAAAAGCCAATCACACTATTGCTCTTTCTTCTATGACCTTTTCTCATGAAATGGTGCGAGTTATTTTTCTTGAACAACTTTATCGAGCAATGACCATTTTAAAAGGTGAACACTATCACCATGCATAAAAACGCTGAAATGAAGTTGAAAAAAACAAATATTGTTTTACTGTTTATTCTGCTATTATCTTTGGCAGGAGGAATGATTTGCGAGTATTTATATCGAAATTCTCCAAAAAATGCTATCCAATTTAATCAATTTCAAAATCAACTTATTAGCAAGGAATTAAAAGCTTCACGCACCTTAAAAATGATGAAGCAACTTATTGAAAACAACTCTTTTGATTCACTAATCAAACTTCCATTTCCCAATAATGATATTTCATTTTATGTTTTTCGTGATAATGAACTGATTTTTTGGTCAGATCATAATCTGGAAATAAACAACATTCCTCTATCTGATTCTACCAATTTACATTTTGTTCAATTACCCAATGCTTATTGTGTTAGTCAATCATTAAACTTTGACCACTACAAACTTTTATCGCTCATTAAAATCAAAAATAATTTTCCTTCTGAAAATCAGTTGTTAGTTAACAATTTTGCAAAAGGTTTTGAAATGGACCCACGTGTAAGTATCACAATCGGTTCCAATTTAGATCAATATGCAGTGTTCAGTACTCATGGAGATTACCTTTTTTCTTTGGTTCCACCTTCGCAACCCATTTACAATGAAAATTTCGCAAAATTTGGACTAATTTTTTTTCTTGTGTTTTTCTTATGTTTTTTTATTTGTTATGCTCGTTTCCCATCATTTTTACATAAAAAAAACATCGATATTAAAATTTTTGTTGTTGCTTTTCTAATTATTGGTTTGTTTGTTTTTGCAGGTATTTATTTCAATTTTCCTGAAACCTTATATGCCAATCATCTTTTCAGCCCTTTCCAATATGCAGCCCATCCTTTTTTAAGCTCTATCGTTCATTTAGTTATCATTACAGGCTATTTTATTGCTAGTATTTGCTTGTTTTATTTCTATATAAAAATTAACAGAAAAGTTTCAAGACTTACAACGTTCTTACTTCAACTGACACTGCCATTATGTTTTCTTTTGTTATATTTTTTGCTGAAAGGGATTGTTTTTCATTCTGGTGAACAAGTTAATATTTTGAATTTCAAGGATTTTTCTCCTTTTACAATTACCATTCATATTCTCATACTGGGGTGGGGAATTGGTTTTGGATTATTATTTTACAAAATACATCGCTGGATAAAAAAATCTCACTTATTGAAAATTGCACTTATAAATGAATTATTTTTTATTCTTTGCATGGGTTTGATTACTTATTTTATTTCACGAACTGATTTCAAGCAAGTAACAATTTCCTATATATTATTATGTACACCTTTGTATTTCTTTATTTTTTCAAAAAAAAGGAAAAATATTTATTTTCAAATAGGAATATATTTATTTGTTTTTACTGTTTTTTTCATAGGAAATTCTTTCCTTTTTCAGCAAGAAAAAAAACTGAATAAATATAAAACTCTGGCTCAAAATATTTTTATTAATGGCACTGCTGAAAATGACCCAATGACTGAAATCCTGCTCCAAGAATTAGATACCCAACTAATTAATGATACTACTTTTTCTTTTTTATTACAGAATGAAGATTCTCTTCAATCAGCAAGCAAATACATTAGCAATACTTATTTACGTGGTTTTTGGAACAGATATGAAATACATTTAAATACAGCGACCGCAACCTCTGCTTTATACAAAGAATATCAATCTTTTGTTGAAGAAAATGGCACACCTATTAAACAAACTCATTTTTTTAATATTCAACCCAATGAAAAAAACATTTCTTATTTAGGTATTTTTCCTGTATCTTCTCTAAAAAGTGATTCTTTGTTTCTTTTTATGGAATTTTATCCACGCCAACATGTACGCAGTTATAGTTTTCCAAATTTATTAATAAGTTCTGCACCTGATATTTCTACTCAATACAATATTTCTATTGCTCGATATGAAAATCGAAAATTAGTCTACTCAACAGGGTTGGTAAATTTTCCAAATAATTCTTCCTGGCTTCCTTACAAAATTTCAGAATTTTACAGTTTTCAACAGAATTATCGAACTTTTTATGTCTATACGCCAACACGCACTACTTATTTGGTAATCACTGATAATCAGCCTATTGTATTTTCTTCTTATCTGTTTTATTTTCTTTATACCTTTTTGTCCTATTATTTTATTGCATGGCTGATGTTGCAAATTTATTTATATCTTAAAAAAGGAGGGAAATATAGTCTTGGATTTACTGCAAAATTTCAACTTTCGTTTATCGTTCTTTTACTTCTTAGTTTTTTCGGAATTTTTTATGTTTCAGTAAATTTTCTCCAGGAAAAATATCGAAAAGAACAAATACAAAATCTGGAAACCAAAAAAAATTATATTCAAAAAGCCTTGCAGGACAAATATTATTGGACACAAGAGTTAAATGAAAAGAATGTTAAAATTTTGAATTTTGATTTGCAAGATCTTTCATATACTTATCAAATTGACATACATGTATATAACAATGATGGAATATTAATGGCAAGCTCACAACCCTTAATTTTTAATAAAGGGCTGATTAGTAATCGAATTGCTCCACAACCTTATTTTTCAGAAAATCCCAATATCAGTCAATACGAATCAATTGGAAAATTAAATTATCTTGTCGCCTACACTGACTTTTATAATGGTGATTATTTGCAAATTGGCTATATTGCTGTACCACAATTTTTCAGTCAAGATGAAATTAAAAATGAAATTGAAAGTTTCATGTCCGTGATTATTCAAATTTATCTCGTTATTATTATACTGGTTATTTTATTAACTTTATTGATTGGAAAACAGCTTTCTACTCCTCTTCGCATGCTTGAAAACAAATTAAAAGAGATGCAAATTGGTAAACGCAATGATAAAATTGATTATAAATTAAATGATGAAATTGGTCACTTAGTAACTCAATATAATCTCACCGTAGATCAACTGGAAGAAAGTGCTCGACTTTTGGCACGTTCAGAAAGAGAATCGGCATGGAAATCAATGGCAAGGCAAATTGCTCACGAAATTAACAATCCCTTAACACCAATGAAATTGACTATTCAGCAACTGAAACGTACTAAACAAATTGATAAAGAACAATTTGATAATTATTTTGCAAAAGCAACTGAAATGTTAATTGAGCAAATTGACAATTTGTCTCATATTGCACGTACTTTTTCAGAGTTTGCTCGAATGCCCGATGCTAAATTTGAATATTTAGACATTGCTCAGTTATTACATTCTGTCGTTCAACTTTTTAGTAATAATCATGGTCATATAAAAATTTCTTTTTTAGGTAAAGAAAATGGCATCTATGTATATGCAGACCCAAATCAAATGATGGAAGTGTTTAATAATTTATTGAAAAATGCTTTGGAGGCAATCCCTGAAAACAGGGAAGGGAAAATTATCGTAGAGATTACTGAAATGGATCAAAAAATCACAATTAAAATATCAGATAATGGAGTAGGCATTCCTGATGAAATGAAAAACAAATTGTTTGTTCCGAACTTTACTACTAAAAATGCCGGCATGGGACTTGGATTGGCAATTTCAAAAAATATTATAGACTTGACAGGCGGAAGTATTACTTATAAAACGAAGTTAAATGAAGGCACCACATTTATTATTTCTTTACCAAAAGGGAAAAATGATTTATTTACATAATTTTTCTATAAACAAGTTTCGTTTTTTTCTTTTAAATTTGTGACCTGAGTTTTTAAAAGAAAATGAAAATTCCATTTCTCCGATTTTTACCTTTTATTTTTTGTCCATTAAGTAAAAGTTTTTTAAAAAATTTCTGAAATATGACAACCACAACTACCATAAAACCAGCACGTTTACTTTCGTTAGATGTTTTAAGAGGATTTACAATTGCAGGTATGATTTTAGTTAATAATCCTGGAAGTTGGCAATATGTTTATGCACCTTTACGTCATGCTCAGTGGCATGGCTTAACTCCGACAGATTTAGTTTTTCCTTTCTTTATGTTTATTATGGGAGTTTCCATGTATTTATCGTACCGAAAATTTGATTTTAAGCTTTCCAAACAAACTTTTTGGAAATTTACACGTCGTTCAGTATTACTCTTTTTAATTGGTTTAATGTTGGGATGGTTTGGTCTTTTTTGTCGAGAATTAAATCAACTGAATGGTGTCAACATGCCGTTAGGTGAGAAAATTTTACAAGCTGCTACTCAGTTTGAGAACATACGAATTTTAGGTGTTTTACAGCGTCTTGCGTTAGTCTCGTTTTTTGGAACTCTTATCATTCTTTTAGTTCGTCAAAAGCATATTCCTTGGCTTATTGGTTTTATTTTACTGTTTTATTGGATTCTGTTAGGCTGTACTCATAGTTACGAGGCTAGTGTTGATAATATAATAGCTGTTGTAGATAGAGCAATATTAGGAGCATCTCACATGTACAAAGAAACTTTGGCTGATGGTAGTGTAATTGCCTTTGATCCTGAAGGTATTTTAAGCACTTTACCTTGTATGGCACATGTATTATTAGGTGTGTGGGCGGGGAAACTTATTACGGAAACAACTAATCATGAAGAAAAATTACAAAAATTATTTATTTTCGGAACCATTCTTTTGTTTAGTGGCTTTTTACTTGATTATGGTTTCCCAATTAATAAAAAAATCTGGTCATCAAGTTTTGTATTGGTTACTTGTGGCTTTGCTTCATTACTGCTTGCTTTGCTTATTTGGATTATTGATATAAAACAAAAAAAGAAATGGTGTGTGTTCTTTGAATCGTTTGGTGTTAATCCGTTGTTTATTTATGTAGTTGCAGGGATATTAAGTATATTATTAGGGAATATAAGCTTCGTTTATAATGGAGAATGGATTACCATCAAAAATTTTGTATATACTGTTTGGCTATCACCTGTTTTTGGAAATTATTTGGGTTCCTTGATTTATGCTTTATGTTTTGTTTTCATTAATTGGATTATTGGTCATATTCTTTATAAAAAAAGAATCTATATTAAATTATAGAAAAACATAACTCGTTTTTATTATTGAATAATTATTCAAAACTTAAATAAGGTTGGATTTTTTCTAATTCATCATCAGAAAACTCAGGCATCGATTTCAATTCTTTAAAGTCATAGATTTTGCCTTTTTTTCGTCGAAGTTCATAAATAGCTTTGGCTTGATAAAAATTGAGATAAGGATGTTGATTCAAGCGGTCAACATTTGCAGTATTAACTTTAATTTTTTGAATCAAATCAGGATCAACGACACAATAAGGAAGAATTCGGTTATAATTTTCTGGTGTCATACCATACACTTCCTTTAATTGATCGACGGAAACAAAACCGCCTAAACTTTTTCGATAACGAACAATTCTCTGAGCATAAGTTCGACCAATACCTTTTACTTGCATTAATTGTGTTGTATCTACTGAATTTAATTCTATAGCAAAAATTTTTTCTGATTCTTTTTTATTTTCATCTATTTTATTTGAAGAAATAAATAAATTCTCATCAATTTTAATATAAGGCAATAGTTCCTGGAACTTTTCTTCAGAAATTCCATAGACTTTTGCCAAATCATCAGGATGCTTAAATTTTCCACTTTTAGCTCTATATTTCAAAATATTAGAAGCAACATAAGGCTTTAAACCAAGACGAACAAAAGTAGCAGAATCAGCAGTATTTGGATCAAAATTAAAAAGTTGATAAGTAACTTTTGGATATGGTGTATATTTTTTAAAAGAACGGTAACGTTCCTGATAACGTTTTTCCCATTCTGCTTGACGAAGGCTATCTTGTGAAACCAATGATTTTTTAAATGCTGCTATTTCTGAAAAAAAAGTTGAATCATTCGCAATAATAGTTTTTTTGGGTAATAAAGGAAGAGTTAAATTAGCAATTACGACGAGTAAAATTAAGATAATCAATACGATAATACCTATTCGTTGGCTTTTAGAAAAATAAAAAAAGTCTTTCCACATCCTCAGAATCAGTTAAAAAATTTTCAGTTAAAAAATTTATTGATTTTACTTATAACTTTACTCTTTTAATAATGCACCACAAAATTGATATAAAATTTTTGATTTTTCAAATCATTATCAAATTATAAAATCAAGTAAAAATGAAAAATATTTTTCACCTTATCATATTGATTTTGAATGATTCCTTTTCAATTATTTCAAATAAAAATATGGGAAGGAGCAATGAATTATTGTTGATTCTTTAGCCATTCATCCATTCCTTTAGCAGCCCGTCGCCCATCACCCATTGCAAGAATAACGGTGGCACCACCCCGAATAATATCGCCACCAGCAACAATATTAGGAATGGTAGTTTGCATAGTTTCATTATTCACTGCCAGCGTTCCCCATTTGGTAACTTCTAAACCTTTTACTGACTGTGGAATCAAAGGATTTGGGGATACACCAATACTTACAATTACTTCGTCTACTTCAATAAGTTCTGTTTTTCCTGGCATAGGCACTGGAGAACGGCGACCGGAATCATCTGGTTCGCCCAATTCCATAACTTGTAATAACATATGAGTAACTCTACCTTTTTCATCACCAAGATATTCTTTTGGACTACGGAGTATCATAAATTTAACACCTTCCTCTTTAGCGTGTTTCACTTCTTCAATACGAGCAGGCATTTCTTGTTCAGTTCTGCGATAAACAATCATAGCTGTTTCTGCTCCTAATCTTTTTGCTGTACGTACAGCATCCATAGCAGTATTTCCGCCTCCTATCACAGCCACCTTTTTGCCTTTTAAAACAGGCGTATCAGCATCAGGATTTGCCGCATCCATCAAATTAACCCGGGTTAAATATTCATTGGCAGACATTACACCTACCAAATTTTCGCCTTTAATATTCATAAAACGCGGCAAACCTGCTCCGCTTCCAATGAAAAGACCTTTATACCCTTCATTCTCCAAGTCTTTAAGTGTAAGTGTTTTGCCTACAATGCAATTTGTTACAAACTGAACTCCCAAAGTTTTCAAGTTTTGAACTTCAACATCAACTACAGAATTGGGCAAACGAAATTCAGGAATTCCATATTTTAATACTCCGCCTATTTCATGCAATGCTTCAAAAACCACCACTTCATAACCCATTTTTGCCATATCACCAGCAAATGATAATCCTGCAGGACCTGAACCAACAACTGCTACTTTAATATGATTAGCTGACGATTTTTCTGGCACTGAAATATTTCCACTTTCTCGTTCATAATCAGCAGCAAAACGTTCCAAATAACCAATTGCAACAGCTGCTTTTTTTGTTTTCAAATAAATACATTGGGCTTCACATTGCTTTTCTTGAGGACAAACTCGACCACATACGGCTGGTAACATTGATGATTTCTTTAAAGTTTTTGTAGCTTCCAGAAAATTTCCTCTTTCAATATTTTTAATAAACGTTGGTATGTCAATGTTAACCGGACAACCTTCAATGCACGTGGGTTTTGCACAATCAAGACAACGTTTTGCTTCCGTCATAGCCATTTGAGGAGTTAATCCTAAATTAACTTCTTCCTTCATTGTATGACAACGATATTCAGGATTTAATTCAGGCATTATTACTCGCGGAATTTCCATTCGATCTTTTGGCTTCATCGAGTTACGCAATTCAACTCGCCACGATTGTGTTCTCTCTTCGCTATATTTATCCATTATTTAGGTAGTATTTTATATCGATTTCGGTTTTAAATAATTTGTTAAAAAAAATCTAAAAATTTCACATAGTCAGAGAAATATTTTTTTCAATTTTTCTTGTTCGAAATCTTTATAAGCATTTAAACGTATCAGCATTTCATCAAAATCAACTTGATGAGCATCAAATTCAGGACCTTCTACACAAACAAATCTTGTTTTTCCGCCTACCGTTACACGACATGATCCACACATCCCCGTGCCATCAATCATAATAGTATTTAGAGAAGCAATTGTTGGAATGTCATATTTTTTTGTTAATTCACTGACAAATTTCATCATAATAGCCGGACCAATAGTAACACAATGATCAACTTTTTCACGTTTTATCACCATTTCTATTCCTGCTGTTACAAGACCTTTATTGCCATAAGATCCGTCGTCAGTCATAATAATCGTATCATCAGAAAACTTTCTTATTTCGTTTTCCAACATAATCAATTCTTTGGTACGGGCAGCCAAAACAGTAACTACTCGATTCCCAGCTTTTTTCATCGCCTCAACAATAGGAAGCATCGGGGCTGTTCCCACACCGCCACAAGCACAAAGAACCGTTCCAAATTTTTCGATATGCGTAGGTTTTCCCAATGGACCAACCAAATCAGTAATTATATCACCTACTTCTAAATTACAAAACTTTATGGTTGAAAAACCAACTTTTTGTACAATCAAAGTAATAGTTCCTTTTTCAATACTTGCATCAGCAATAGTCAAAGGAATACGTTCACCTTTTTCACCAACTCGCACCATCACAAAATGACCCGCTTTTCTTGCCTTAGCAATCAAAGGAGCTTCCACTTCAAACTTGACCACATTAGGGGAAAGATATTCTTTGCTAACTATTTTATTCATATCTCATATTATCTATTTTTTTACTTTAAGTTTGTCTGGAACTAACTAATAAACAATTATCTATACACAGATTATTTTAAATGAATCATTTTATGCTATCTTTTATTTCTATATCAACTGCAAATTTACAAAAGGCAGGGAAACCTTTTGTAAGCATAAAAAACAGAGGAGAAATGGATCGTTATAACAGTATTGAAATTTAAACATCCTTTTATAAATAAGGTATTAGTCAATTGTTTTACCAAATTTATTCCGCCAAATGAATTGATTCTTTTTTCAGAAAAATATGTAATTTTGAATATGAATGTATTAAATTTTTCACCTAAACAAATGATTTTTTATTCGAGTAAATCTTGAATCACTATCTTTAAGGTTCCCTAATTTTTTTAATATTTTTTTGATGTAGATTTAAGGTTATTCTTAAAGATGAAATCTTTTCTTGTCGTTGCGACCCATCTGACTGTTCGTAAAAGAAACGTCAAAATCAAAAAGATAGAAGCAATGTTAAATTCTTGAATGCCAAGAATAAAAACTATTAATGCAATAAATAGGAACAAAGAGTTCAATATTTGATAATAAAACAGAATAGGTTTTGTTTTTCTGATCCATAAAAATACTCCTGCAAATAAATTAAGAGGATTTAACCATAAAATATTGAAATTGGATTTTACCAGCGGATGAGCTGAAAAAAACATAAGATAAAAAATAATCAACCCCATTAATCCTGAAACAATATACGCGATGCTGTCGAAAACTCTGAAGCTACGTTTGTTGTTCAAAACAGTACAAGTTATGGCTACCAAAAACAACAATAAGCACACAGAAATTGGTAAAAACAAAGGGAAAGTTTGAGATAATTTTTCTGGATTTTTTTGTACAATAATTTTGTTTTCAACAATTAATGGTCTTGCTGAGTTAAAGTTAGAAATAACTTTTGCGGATTGAAATTGAGCCATTAACATTTCAGGCAAAAACATGCTTTCATTTCTCGTTGCAACTTTATCGGCATCGGCCCCGAGAATAAGATCAATTCCAAATTTCAGCCAGCTATTTTCACCTGTATATATTCCTATCAGGTCACGAAAAGTTTTTTCTTCAAAAAAGCCCGTATATTCAATTTCTCCCTCCAGAGCTTCTACAATTTTATCGCGTGGACGAGTGGAACAATTATCATAAACGAAATTGTATCGATATATTCTGTTTTGTGGCTCATAATTAATTAATAATGATTGAATGAGTTTTTTCTTTTCTTGTGGAGTTAAATTAAGAATTTGTTCCCACACCATAGAATTGCGAGCTATATATTCTTGTAAAAAACTTTGTGTATCGTAAACGGCTAATTGATAATCTGTTTCTCCTTTGATAAATTTCAGATAAAAATTTTTGGTATCAAAGCTAAAAACTCCATAATTGAAAATTAAGTCATTACCTGTTAAAGGATCATTTAGCCGGATGGCAGTATGCCCAAATTTAGCATAAACTTCTTTCCCCGGCGAACAAGTAAGAAGGCTTATGATAGTGGAATCGCTAAACAACGGCAATTGAGAAAACAGATAAAAACTATTTAAATAAATAATAACAAGTAAGAATGCCTTTTTCATTCCTTTTCAAATCTATTTAACTTTTGCCAACAAAGGTAATTAAATTTTTTATTGTTTATAAAACTTGAAAAATATTGTTTGATTCTAAAAGTGAACGGAAAAATATGCTAACATTTTATTTTTTATGATATTTTATCCCTTTATTTTTTGAGTGCACGTCAATGTTTTTTCATTTTAGTACAATAGTGATAAAAAAATCATTAAATTTGTGCTTTATAACATTATTGTCAAACATATTCGTTTTAAAATGTGATGACAAGGAAACAAGGTTTTGAAATTCGACCAATCGAAGATGTGTTTTCCGTCTGGGATGTGCTCACGCCCGATGAAAGACAATTTGTGAAAAGTAATTATATTACTCAATGTTTCAAAAAAAATGAGTTAATTCAATGTGAAGGAGAAATTCCCACGCACATGATGATCCTGGCTTCAGGCAAGGCAAAAGTTTTTAAAGATGGCATTGGAAGTCGAACACAAATTATTCGCATGCTTAAACCGGGAGAAAATTTTGGCTACCGTGCCATTATAGCAAATGAACCAAATAGTACCACTGTCGCAGCATTTGAGAATTCTGCTGTGCACATGATAAAAGCCGACATTTTTTTATCTATTTTACGACACAATAATGCTGTTTGTTATCGTTTCCTCGAAGAAATGGCTTCTGATCTGGCTGATTCCGATACCCGTACTGTCAATCTGACACAAAAGCACATTCGTGGAAGATTGGCAGAAGCTTTGTTATTCCTAAAAAAGAATTATGGAGTAGAAGGTGATGGTGCTACTATTAATATTTATCTTTCAAGAGAAGATCTGGCCAACTTATCTAATATGACAACATCAAATGCTATCCGAACCTTATCAAGCTTTGCAAATGAACATATCATTGCAGTAGACGGTCGAAAACTAAAAATTATTGATGAAGATGCCTTGAAAAGAATTAGTAAAATGGGCTAAATTTTATTTATAGAAGATTTCTCAAAATTAAACTATCTTTTCATTCCTGTTCTTAAATTATCAAGATCACTCAAAGTGTACTTTCTATGAATACGACTCAAATTGAAACAACTTATAATACAGCGTTGAGATTCCTTTCTAACTTTAATCTGAAAAATGCTTTTGATAAGTGTAAAATTCTTATTAATGAAGCCCAATTAGGAGAATTTAGAGATAAATGTGACAATTTGGAACAAAATTACAAATTGCTCCTGAGTTTTTTTGTAAGTGGAACAAAAGATCCAGAGCGAGAAACAATCTATCGAAAATTAATTGCACATCTGTTTGTTTTGCTGTCGGATGTGAAGGAAGAATTATTAGTTCAAAATTCTACTAATTTTGAATATTCTCAAAAACGTTATTTTCCTTACATGCGTAATCATAAAACAGCAACAGCAATTTATAATGCTCTTTCTTATTACCATAAACAAACTTCGTTGTTGTTAGAAACTTCCCAATTGCACGAAGTGGAATGGAAAAGATTACGTTCCAATTATGAAACTACTTTAGGTGAACTATTTAACTTATTTTGGTTGACAACAAATTTTGATGATGATGAAAAAAATCTTTTTCAAAAAATACTGGAAGCCAATTATGAAGGAAGTGTTGAAAAATCTTTAATAGTTTCTGCTCTTACTTTGAATTTATGGAGAAAATTTGATGAAAATAAACTCATGATGCTATTTGATAGTGCTCAATGTGAGAATTCACATGCCAGACAGCGTGCCTTAGTTGGATTATGCTTTATATTGGCAAAATATAATACTTTTTTGCCTTATTTTCCTTCTGTAAGAAATCGTTTAGTTTTAATGACTGATGATCATCATCTTGTTGAAAATTTTCAAAATATAATCATCCAAATTATTGGTACTACTGAAACTGAAAAAATTTCCAAAAAACTTCATGAGGAAATCCTTCCAGAAGTAATGAAACTCAATCCATTATTGAAAGATAAAATGGATGCCGAAAATTTTTTGAATTCTGATGAATGGATGGAGGAAAATCCTGAATGGCAAGAAATACTTCAGCAAAGTGGTCTTTCTGATAAATTGCAGGAATTAAGCGATTTACAGCTTGAAGGTGCAGATGTATATATGAGCACTTTCTCAATGTTGAAATCTTTTCCCTTTTTTTCTGAATTTTATCACTGGTTTTTACCCTTTGACCCTGAAAATTCTGCTATAAGTGAATTATTCAAAGAAGAAGAAAAAACTTTACTTTCGGCTTTTGTGAATAGCAATATCATGTGTAATTCCGATAAATATTCTTTTTGTCTGAGCATTTTACAAATGCCTGAATCACAAAGAAATATGCTCAAACAATCCTTTAAGCTTGAGTCGAATCAGTTAGAAGAAATGGAAAAAGAAACTGCTTTGTTATCACCTGAAACGGTCGAAAAAAATATTTCCAAGCAGTATATTCAAGATTTGTTTCGTTTCTTTAAACTTCATCCTCAACACAATGATTTTGAAGATATGTTTGCTACTTCTTTGTCACTCCATCGAACTTATTTATTTGAAATTCTGGCTGCAGACAGTAATTTTAAATTAAACATTGCTGAATATTATTTTTCAAAAGGTTATTTCAGACAGGCTTTAGATTTATTTGAACAACTTCAATCCGAAATTCAGCCTTCTGCTTCTTTGTATCAAAAAATGGGATATTCCTATCAGCAGACTTCTCAATTGCAAAAGGCATTGGATGCTTATTTGAAGGCTGATATGATTCAACCTGATGATGAATGGACTATCCGTAAAATTGCCTTGTGTTATCGTTTGCTGGGTAATCAAGAAAAAGCTTTACAATTTTATCAATATGCAGATTTTTTAAATCCTAATCAATATACCATTCAAAGGCACATTGCACAATGTTACGTAGAGTTAGGTAAATATCAGGAAGCTTTGAATATTTATTATAAACTTGATGCTGAAAATGGGGATGATATAAAAATATGGCGAGCCATTAGCTGGTGTTCTTTTGTAATGGGAGATTTGAAAAAAGCCGAATATTACTCAAAAAAAATACTTGCTGCTACTCCTGTAGCATATGATTTTATAAATGGAGGACATATTGCATGGTCTCAAGGGAAAATATCTGAAGCTCTTGAATTCTATTGCAAGGGTTTAAACTTGTTGCAGAAAAATTGGGAAGTATTTCAGGATACTTTTTTTGAAGATAAATCTCATTTGCTTGCAAAGGGAATTAAAGAAAATGAAATTGCTTTAATGTTAGATGAAATTTTATATAATGAAGGAATTTAAAAAATAATTCTGAGTTAATTTAATAGCAAATGGCTTTTAAAAATGAAAATGAGTTTCGAGGTACGAGATACAAGTTTAGAGTTCTGAGCAAGTCTTGAAAGATTTTGAATATTTAATTGATAATCAATAGTTTGTGGTTTTGTAGAGACGTTTCATGAAACGTCTCTTGTAAAATAGATAGAAAAAAATTTTATATTTCTCTGTATTATAATAAATTAAATTTCAAAGAGTTGCACAGAAGGAGGCACGGAGTGACACGGAGAAAAATCTAAAAACAAATAAAATAATAATTGATATGAATTTCCTGATAAAAAGGGGGCGTTCATTAGAAGTTTTCTATGAACCGCAAGAGTCATCCTCCATTCAAGCTACACTGATGTGTAGCTTAACTACGTTTCATCTTCCATTGAACGCCCTTGTTCCTCTTTTCTGGTTTTACCCAGAAAAAGAAGGAACCCTTTTATATCATTGTTATTTAAATAGTTATTAAAAAATTCTTATGCTCTCTTGCAAAAACTAATTATTTTTTAATTCAATGTAAAAATAATATATTTTTTTTATAAAAACAATTTTTTACAAAGAAATTGTTCCCGTTTTTTGATCTTTTAATTTTTTTTTACTTTTTAAAAAATTTGCTGAGTGAAATTTTCGTAAATTATTTTCAATAATGTATTTTTGATATTTGGGAATAACTTATACAAAACTTAAAAATTGATTACACAAATGGTTATCCTTTTTTTAATTAAGATTAGCAAATGTCATAATATCTCAAATGGTTTTATCCTTTTCAAAAAAAGTTTAATACTACCTACCCCAAAAAGTGTATAAAGTTCAAGAATCGCTATTTTTGTAAAAAACAATAAAAACGACAAAAAATGAACTTTACACAACGTAATGATTATCGATTTTGGAGAGTACATGGGAATCAAAAGATATGGGAACTCTTATTTATGAATAGGTAAAATTTCAGTGAGAAAAATTTTGCATTCCAATAAAATACACACCTTTTGCATGCTGCCTGATTCTTCACTGTACATTATATATGAATTTTATATATTATGCTAATTGGATAAGAGAGAGGAAAAAGTTTTTAAAATTTTTATTTTCTCTAGGTTTTTCATCAAAAATTCCATAAATGGTCGATCCTGAACCTGACATGGAAGCATAAAGAGCTCCCATCTTATATAGATTTTCTTTGATATTTGCTAAAATGGGATAACGTTCAAAAAGAGTATCTTCAAAATCATTTCTTATTAAATTTTTCCACTCTGTGATTGGTTTATAAATATTTTCCTCCAGAGAAATTTCTGGTTTTCGCACTTTTACCAGTGAATAAGCTTCGGCAGTTGAAACAGATATGGGTGGTTTTACTAAAAGCAAATAAAAATTTTTTAAATTCAAAGATATTGGTTTAAAAATGTTTCCTCTTCCAACAGCAAAGACGGACTGGTTATGAATAAAAAAGGCACAATCTGCTCCCAATTTTGCAGCTAACGACTCAAGTTCCTGAATGCTGAGGTTTAAATTAAATAATTGATCAAGAGCTTTTAATGTGAAAGCTGCGTCGGCTGAGCCTCCACCAAGTCCAGCAGCAGAAGGAATTTTTTTGTCAAGCATAATTTTAACTGGAGGAATATGATAACTATCATGTAGCAGTTGGTAAGCTTTAAAAACCAAATTGTTCTCAGGATTTCCTTCAATTGCTAAACCAGAAGTTGAAAAAACAGGTTTATCATTTTCTATTGGTTTAATTTCTAATGTATCATAGAGCCCTATCGGATAAAACACTGTTTCAATAGAGTGATAACCATCTGGCAAACAGTCTATTACATTTAATCCTATATTGATTTTAGCATTGGGATAAACAATCATTGATTTAATTTTAAAACAAAAAATACCAAAAAACAAATTTATCAATAATTTAAATATAGTTGTTGTTTTAAAGTTAAAATTTTTTTTAATCTTTTCTGTAACAAATATTGTTTATCTTGATAATTTTTAAAGGAAAAAATTAATGGAATTAATTAATCTGAACAAAAATATTAAATTTGCGTTTTTAAATAAAAGTTTTTTGCATAAACATAAAACACTTTATTCATTCGGTTTTTGGGGAATCCCAAAATATTGGGATAATTTTATTACTTTGTTTTAAACTTTCGATAAATCTTGTGCATTACAAAATTATATTAATGGTGTGACTAATTTTTAATCCTTCTAAGGAATGAATAACAAATTAGCTTTCATTCTCGTTATTACATAAAAGAAAGAATGAAGCAAATCCGATATTTTTATAAATATATTATTTTTGGGTATTCTGCCGTTAATACGCACGGTTTTGGTGTTCATTCTCCTTTTATCTATCATTTTATTTCTTTTATTATAGAAGAAAAAAATCCCTATTATATATTCAAAAAAATTGAATCTTTGCGTTCAAAATTATTAAACGATGAAAGTAAAATTAAAATAAATGATTTTGGTACAGGGAATAACAGAATCAGCACTGTTCGGGAAATTGCACGTCATCAATTAAAATCGGCAAAATATGGACAATTATTTTTCAGAATTGCTGAAAACAATAAAGTTCAGAATGTTTTGGAATTAGGCACCTCATTGGGTGTTACCACAGCTTATTTGGCAAGTGCTTCTTCCCAAATCAATTGTATTACATTAGAAGGATGTTCTGAAGTTGCAGAAATTGCCAGAGAGAATTTTTCTTATCTTGGTATCTCGAATATCAAAATTGTTGTTGGAAATATTGATCAAACGCTTAAAAATGCATTGGATGAATTCGAAAGTCTGGATTTAGTGTTTATTGATGCCAATCATCGCTCTACAGCCTTATTGAATTATTTCGAACAATGTTTAACAAAGATACATGCTAACAGTATTATATTGATTGATGATATTTACTGGTCAACCGACATGGAAAAAGCATGGAAAAAAATAAAAGAGAATCCACAAGTAACAGCGACAATTGATCTTTTTCATACGGGGATTGTTTTTTTTAATCCTCACTTATACAAAAAACATTATAAAGTACGTTTCTAAATTCATAACTTACAACAAGATTTTTTCAAAAGTTAATAAACAAAAAATCAAATTCATTGTTACGTACTAAGAAAAAGGAAAAATGTAGAAATAAAACCCATGATATTTTAATAGCACAAACAGGGATGAAAATATTTCATAAGGAAATTACAAGAAATTGGATTTTTGCTTAAAAGTTTGACAGATAATTGCTATGTTCGTTACTCATAGAGGAATAAAATTCATTAATTTGAACAAGAAGAAAAGTATATTTTACCTTATTATAAATACGAAGCAAATTAATAAAGAATACTTATCGTGCTTACAACCTTAATAACAAATGATCGACGAGTTAAACAAACCTCATTACCTTATTTACAACAGATTAAAAATGCAAATTGAAAGAAAGTAACGACTTATCTAATAAGATAATAAGGTTGGAAGGAAGGGAAATTTCAGCCGTTATGAAGATTAAGGATTTCATAAGGTTTGATAGACAAAAATTAACGGAATGCAAAACAAAAGACTGACTTCAAAGTAGTGAAAGACAGATTGGTATTTTGAGTACAAAAATTAAATTTTTAACTTCTTCTCATTTTCACAAAATGCTGAGATTGTATAATATAATTATTTTTAAATGAAATTATATACTAAAAAAGGTGACAAGGGACAAACAAGTTTGCGTGGCAACACAATGATACCGAAAAATCATGTTCGCCTCGAAGCGTATGGAACTATTGATGAATTAAATTCATTTATTGGTCTATTAATGACATTTTCACTAGACGAATCAAACCTGAATTATTTAAAACGGCTTCAAAATAATTTATTTACCATTGGTTCAAATTTAGCAACCGATACTTCAAAAATACCTTTGACCAAAGCTTCTCTCTTGGAAAGCGAAGAAATAACTTTTATTGAACAAGAAATTGATCGCCTCACCGAAGCAGTGCCTCCTATCAAAGAATTTATTTTACCCGGTGGTACCACAGTTGCTGCTATAAGCCATATTTGCCGCACTGTCGCTCGACGAGCCGAACGAAGACTTTATGATTTAAATCAGGAAGAAATGGTTGATAAACGCATCTTAATATATATCAATCGTTTGTCTGATTATTTTTTTGCTTTATCGCGTTTTATTAATTATCAGAATGGGATAAAAGATATTTTTTGTGAAAAAAAGAAGTAAACTGAAAATTTTTTATATATTTTTGCGCGTTATTATGAAATAACAATTTTAAAAACTTAATCTATGTATTGGACATTAGAATTAGCTTCTAAAATTGAAGATGCCCCATGGCCAGCTACCAAAGATGAATTAATTGACTATGCCATTCGTTCAGGAGCTCCTTTAGAAGTAATTGAAAATTTGCAGGAAATAGAAGATGAAGGAGAAATTTACGAATCAATTGAAGATATATGGCCTGATTATCCTAGCAAAGAAGATTTTTTCTTCAATGAAGATGAATATTAATTTTTAATCCTAATTTTATTTTAAAAAAAACTATACTTATTTTTGCTGGAATAAAACTTTAAAACAAAAAAATAAGAGGATACAATTTTTTTGTTAATTTAAAGTTAATTTTAAGAGAATAGTCATTTTTCTTACATATGGGAAGGGACAAAAAGGAAATATAACCTATGAAAAAAATTGTGGTGCTAATTTTGTTTTCCTTTGTTTCAATAGGTGTCATTGTTTCCCAAACCGATTCCCAGTTAAGTCAATATATGTTTAACCCATCAATTTATAATCCTGCAGCGGCAGGAGAAAATGAAATGATGGAGATTTCGTGGCAACATCGTATTCAGTGGGTAGGAATTCCAAATGCAGGGCAATCAAGCTTTTATAACGTTAATTCCCCTGTAAATTTGTTTTCAAATCAACATGGTATAGGGCTTCAGATAGTTAATGAAAATATAGGACTGTTTTCTAATCTGGATTTTCATTTTCAATATGCTTTTAAGAAAGCCTTGTCAGGAGGAATTTTAAGTATTGGAGCTTCGTTAGGTTTTCTGGACATTGGATTTAAAGGAGATAGTGTTCATTTCCCTACAATAGGTGAATATTATGAGTCAAATGATCCTTTAATTCCTACAACAAGTGTCTCAGGAATTGGTTTTGATGTTGGTTTGGGTGTTTGGTATTCAAATACAAAAGGTTATGCTGGTTTTTCTTATGCTCATTTAAATCAACCAGTAATTAATTGGGGAGAAAATTTAGCATATAAACAAGTTGGAACTCTTTATTTAACAGGTGGTTACAATTGGATACTGAATGATCCAAAATATATTATCAAACCAAGTTTGTTGTTTAAAAGTGATCTTAACTCATATCAGGTAGATATATCAGCTTTTTTAGAATATAATAGCAAATATTGGGGAGGTCTTTCTTATCGTTTTCAAGATGCTGTCGTATTATTTGGAGGGATTAATGCTATTGCTGGTTTAATTATTGGCTATTCTTACGATCTTCCTGTATCGCAGATAATTCGAGGAAGTTCAGGCTCGCATGAATTTTTAATAGCCTATAATTTTGATATTAAATTAAATAAAGCAAAACATAAACACAAAAGTATTCGTATTTTATAACTTTAATTTGATCTACAAGTTTTTTATTTAAAAACATACAAGAATGAAAAAATTTCTTTCCTTTATTATCGTTAGTTGCATAGGCTCTTTATTATTTATCGGGTGCAATAAGCCTGCAGGTGAATTGGTTGGAATAGGAACCAAAGGTACTTTTCATGAAGCAAATCCTTATGGAATGGTTCTTATCAAAAAAGGAACTTTTTTAATGGGAGCTAATGATCAATCTGCAATTGGAGCAATCAACGACAAGTCAATCCAGGTAACGGTAGATGCTTTCTGGATGGATCAAACAGAAATAACGAACGATGAATACAAGCAGTTTGTAAATTGGGTTCGTGATTCTATCGCACTTCGCTCATTAGTGATGGGTGGCAGAGACGAGTTTCGCTTGAAATTAAAAAACCAAGAAGATTTACCACCTGAAATAGCTCCTTTAAATTGGAAAGTAAAAATTCCATGGAATTCTAAAGATGAAGAAATAACTGATATTTTAAAGTCTTTTTATTATGAAAGTGAAAATGAACTTTCTACAAAAAAACAAATTAACCCCGATAAACTAAAATATAAATATGGATGGGTTAATTATGATCAGGCTGCGTTGGCAAAAAACAAATATGATGTAAATACAGGAGCTTATCCTGCTGAAGCCAAAGTCAGAGTGGATACTTCATTTGTAGATGAAAATGGCGTGATTCATCATCAGACTATTGAACGAAAGTTGAAAACTCGAAGAGATTTAATTTCTACCAAAATAGTCAATATTTATCCTGATACTATTATGTGGATTAGAGATTTTCAATATGCTTACAATGATCCCAAAATGCAGATGTATTTTTCTCATCCGGGGTTTGCACAATATCCCGTAGTGGGCGTTACCTGGGAACAAGCTCAAGCCTTCTGCCATTGGCGGACACATTTATTTAACAGTAAAAGTAAAGTAGGTTCACAAGATTACCGTTTACCTACTGAAGCCGAGTGGGAATATGCTGCACGGGGTGGTCAACCAATGGCACTTTATCCGTGGGGTGGAAATTATGTAAGAGACAAAAGAGGCTGTTTTATGGCAAACTTTAAACCTATGAGAGGTAACTACACCGAAGATACAGGAACAACTACCATGAAAGTGGGTTCATTTCTTCCCAATGATTTTGGCTTATACGATATGGCTGGAAATGTTGCCGAATGGACATCAACCGCTTACAACGTATCAAGTAATAATTTGGTATACGATATTAATCCCAGTTTTCAATATAATGCTAAAAATAGTGACCCAGATGTACTAAAACGTAAAGTGGTAAAAGGAGGTTCATGGAAAGACATTGCTTATTATTTACAATGTGGAACAAGAACTTATGAATACCAATATGAAAGCCGTCCTTACATTGGATTTAGGTGTGTAAGGTCATATAATGGGGATTAGCTTTTCCAAAATACATTAAAAAAGAATAATTTAATTATTTTCTAAAACAACTTAAAAAAATAGTTATGGCATCTTTTTCAACATGGTGGAATTCACCAAAAGGCAAACAAGTAGTTAATGCGGCTTACAGCGTAGGAGCCTCAATAGTAATATTAGGAGCCATGTTTAAAATACTGCATTTACCTCATGCAAATCTCATTTTGGGTGCAGGAATGATTTGTGAATCACTGATTTTCTTTTCTGGTGCTTTTGACAAACCTTTTAAAGAATATGATTGGGACAAATTATTTGATTTCGATAGTGGAAAGCCACGCTTTCAAGGCGGAAACCTTGCAGTACAAAATATTCTTCCACACGTAGATTTGAATTATTCTGAGACAATCGATGAAAATGATATAAAAAAATTATCTGAAGGAATAAAAAATCTATCTACAACTGCACAGCAACTTGCTTCTCTTTCGACTGTTGTTGATGCTACTGAAAAATTCGCTCAAAACATTGAGTCTGCTTCAAACACTACTCTCAATCTAATAGAAAAGCAAAAGAAGTTTACAGATGCTTTACAAAACATTTCTGTAGTTTATGAAAACTCAAAAATTGAAATGGAAAAAGAACAAGAAGAAACAAAACAATCTCTTCAAACAATTAATAAGAACCTCGCTTCCATTAATACTATTTATGAAATACAATTGAAAAATATACAAGATCAACTTACAGAGATATCTCAACAAAATGAACATCTTAAAAATACAAACGAAGAATTAAAAGATATTTCAAATAATATGCAGAAAATCAACTCTGTAAGTAATGATATTTTATTGCAAACCGAAGAATATAAGTCGGAGACAACAAAATTATCCCAAAAAATTGTTGAATTAAATAATATTTATGGCAATATGCTGAATGCCTTGAGCTAACCTAATGCTATTTTCTTAACTTAACATGTAACTTAATTTCAGTAAACTAATGAGTGCTTCAAAAAATTGTCCAGAAACCACCAGACAAAGAATGATTGGTTTGATGTATCTTGTATTAACAGCGATGTTAGCATTAAATGTATCAAGTGAAGTCTTAAATGGTTTTTCAATGGTCGATAATAGTTTACATAATACTATACAGTCTTCAATCGTAAGAAATACCGGTCTATATGATGATTTCCAAAATCAATTTCGACAAAATCCAACCAAAGTTAAAGAGTGGCTTGATAAAGCAATATTAGTTAAACAAAAATCTGATTCTTTGTTTGATTATCTCCAAGATTTTAAATATCAAATTGTTAAAAGGGCTGATGGTAAAAAAGCTGATCCTACTGCTCGGGACATTATTAATAAAGAAAATTATGATATTCCAGGAGAATATGCATTGGTAGAAGGGAATGGTAAAATCTTAAAACAAAAAATCGATTCTTACCGGGATTTCATTATTCAATTATCAGAAAATAATCCTACAAAACAAAAAATGTATGCAACTGTTTTTTCTACCGCTCCTATTGGTGATAAACCATGGGAAACTGCAATGTTTGAAATGATGCCTGTATCAGCAGTAGTAACATTATTAACAAAATATCAAAGTGATATTAGAATGACTGAAGCAGAAGTAGTTCAATATTTAAAATCTCAAACTGACATTTCTGATTTTAGAGTTAATAAAATTGAAGCATTGGTTGTGCCAAATTCTCGTTATGTGATTCGAGGAGGAAAATATAGTGCCCAGATTATTCTTTCAGCAGTTGATTCTACTAAAACTCCCCAATATTTTGTTGGAAATACTCCAGTCCCAAATGGAATTTATGAAATTACATGCACTCGTCCAGGAACTTTTACCTATTCTGGCTATATACAGTTAACAGACAATCAAGGAATTATTCGGAAATATCCTTTTCAAAGTGATTATATTGTAGGCGAGCCATCAGCCACTATTTCTAATGAAGATTTAAATGTGGTTTATAGAGGTGTCGACAATAAATTTAGTATATCAGTTCCAGGCATTCCTGCAGAAAATATCTTTGTTCGTACCTCTGGTGGAACGGCTCAAAAAATAAGCAATGGAAGATTTATTATCCATCCTACTCAAGATAAAGAAATGACTATTTTTGTATATGCGAAAGTAGAAGGAAGAGAAATGCAAATGGGTAGTAGCACATATAGAGTAAAATATCTACCCGATCCAAAATCTTATTTACAATACGTTGACGCCGGTGGTATCACAAGATTAATTCAAGAAGGAACAATAAGCAAACGGTTGCTAAAGGGAAATAATGTCTTATTGGTAGCCAGTTACGGAGAAGATGAATTGGTGCAAGCAAAATTCAATATTGTCTCTTTTACTATGGTAACTATATTTGGAGCTATTTCTAATACAGGTCCACTTTTAAATAGTAAACAACTGGAAAATATTGACCGTCTTGAAGGAGGTGACTATATTACTTTTAAAAATATAAAGGCTGTAGGTCCCGATGGAAAAATAAGAAATTTATCTCCTATTCAAATACAAATATAATTTTATAAAATTGTTAGGATAAATGAACTTTATTAAAAATCATAATATGAAAAAATATATTATTTTCTCTGGAGTATTCTTAACTTTATTATTATTGTTACCTGCAAATACTATTTTAGCTCAAAAGCAAATTCCTTTTTTCGATACGAAGGGAAACATTAATTTTCAAACTCAAGAACTTGATGCGTTAGCTGATACCATTGCAATCATAAACCATCGAAGTGATGACGTAGTATGGTCGAGAATTACTTATCGTATTATAGATATGCGATACAAAGAAAATTATCAACTTTATTTTCCTACTCGTCCTTCTAAAGAATACCGCAGCTTATTTAGAGTGATGTTAGATGCTATTTGTAATGGAATAAATGTATACAAAAAAAATCCTCGAGATATAAAACCAGAATTTGATGAATTATTAGATGGAGAAGAATTATCAAGAGCTTTTGCTTTTGATGAGGATATGGCTAATAATTTAATACAAGTTGATCCTATTACCCACCAACGTACTATCTCAAATGAGCAATATATGAGATATGTTCATAATCAATTAAAGTTTTTAATTCAAGAAGTGGCATTTTTCGATAAGCATACCTCAAGAATGTATTCAAAAATTATTGGTATAGCTCCTTTGTATGCATTACACCCTGATAATGTAGAATCAAAAGAAACGATGGGGTATTTCCGTGGCTCTGTTTTGTGCTGGTTTGCCTTTGATGAATTGCGTCCTTATCTTGCAAAACAATATGTTATCCCTAATGGGAACGATACTCAACGAATGACATTTGATGATTTCTTTTCTTTAAAACTTTATTCAAGTTATTTATTAGGCGATAGCAATATGTTTAACCGAATGCTGCTCGATTATGTAATTGAACCTGTTGAAGTGAGAAAAGAACAAAAAAGAATAGAAAATGAATTGATCAATTTTGAAGTCGATTTATGGGAGTATTAATTTTAAAATTGTCAGAATTTATTAAACTCAAATACTATAAGATTTTCAATCCATAGATTTGAGTTTACACAGCAAAAATAGCCCCTCTAATTTTATAAGATATTTCGTTTTCTGTCATCATGAAGTAAAAAATTTTCTCACTGATTTTCTTCGCCTATCTGCGATAATCTGGCGAACTCTTTTTTCTCGCTGATTGACGCTGATTCCTTTCTGCGTTTATCTGCGTTGCTTATCCGCGATAATCTGCGAGAAATGTATTTTTTCTTTCTCGCTGATTGCCGCTGATTTCTTTCGCTGATGCTGAACAAATTCATTTCATTCCTCTAAATGATTGACTATTCTTTTGATTGAAGCCTCAATGTTGTCTGTATTGAAATTTACCAAAATACCTAATTTTTTCTCGGATAATTTCAGATAAGTCAGCAATTGTTTATAATGGACATCTGCCAACTGATCAACTGACTTTACTTCAATAATCACTTTATTTTCAACCATAATGTCCACTCGATATCCAATTTCCAATGCAATATCTTCATAAACAAAAGGAAGACCAACTTGTGTTTTAACTTCAAGACCAGCATTTTTTAATTCATAAGATAATGCTGCTTCATAGGCAGATTCCAATAATCCGGGACCAACTTTGTTATACACAGCAAAAATAGCACCTCTAATTTTATAAGATATTTCATTTTCTGTCATAATGGTATAAATATTTTTTCTCGCTGATGAACGCTGATTTCTTATGCTGATTCTCTGCGTCTATCTGCGATATTCATCTGGGATCATCTGCGAGAGATATATTCTTTCTCGCTGATTTACGCTGATTCTCTGCGTTTTATTCGCGAGAGATATATTTTTTTCTCGCTGATTGACGCTGATTTGTTTTGCTGATTCTCTGGGCCTATCTGCGTATTCATATGCGATAATCTGCAAGAGATGCATTTTTTTTTGCTGATTGACGCTGATTTCTTTCGCTGATTTTCTGCGCCTATCTGCGATATTCATCTGGGATTATCTGCGAGAGATGTATTTTTTCTCGCTGATAAACGCAAATTTCTTCTGCTGATTTTCTGTTATTATTTATGTTTTCTTTTTAACAATGAAATTCTCACAGATCCAATTTCGATGTACAGCATACCGAAATCATTCAAAAAAATTTTTGGTTGCGTAACGTCTATCAATTTTTCGGATATTTCATCAATCTAAATTTCAAACCATAAATAGCAGTTAAAATAACTGCAAGAATAACAAAAATCCACCAACCAATTCGTGGATAAAAATAAATAATTGAAAAACAACATACAAGCTGAACGCCTGCATATATAAGCGAAACTACTTGATGGGGGATTTGTTGTTCATTGGCCAGCACTTGAAAAAAATGCAATCGATGAGCTTCCATAAGATTCTGTCTTAAATAAATTCGATGAAAAATGGTACACACCGTATCAACACCATAAACCAACAAAAAACCAATCCAAATCAAATTGTGGGTTTTAATCATTAACAACAGCAACATCGTAACAACCCAAAAAGCCACACTCACACTACCAACATCTCCGGCAAAACAACGCGCCTTTGTTCTGAAATTGAAAAACAAAAAAACGATCGAAGCAATCATCGGATAAATTAAAAATTCAACAGAAACAAAACGTATTACTCGCTCATTCAGATACAACATGGCCAATAAAACGGCGAGCGTATAAAGGCCCGTGATGCCGTTAATGCCGTCCATGAAGTTATAAGCATTGACAATTCCGATAAAAACAATATATCCCAATACGATTGCCCACCACGGAAACATTCCGAAAACTCCTGTCAAGTAGAACACGCAAGTCATGGCAAATAAATGAAAAACCAAACGGGTTTTCTGATTGACCCCTTTCACATCATCCCAGAAACTGACCCCCGAAATAATTGTCATTCCCACTAAAAACCATATCGATATAACTGAAGGATGAAATGCCGTATAAAGTAAAGCCGCAATCCAAAAAATAATGCCACCACCTCTTAAGGTAACATGACTATGTGAACTTCGTTCGTTAGGCTTGTCAATAATTTTATAATGCTTGGCAATGCGAAAGTAAAGCAGTTCTGCTGCAAGGAGCAATATAAATATGCTGAGGTATTCCATTTGCTGTTTATTTGATGATTTGATGATTCGTTGATTTGAGGTTTTGATACGCATTAACGATTAAACACATCAACAATTATTACGTTTTGTAATACTTTTTTTCAATGCATTCAACTGATTTGAAATTTTTAAAATAGTAGTTTTCAGCAATTCTAATTTTTCTTTGTTGATATAGTTTAAATCCATTGCTATCATTAGCTGACAATAAACTTCTGTCAATGAACCATAAGCTATTTCAATAAATCGAACTTGTTCTTTTAGCTAAAAGCGACTTACTCCTTCTGCAATATTGGAGACAACAGAAACTGCAGCTCTCTGTATTTGATTGGATAATCCATATTTTTCTGAGTTCAGAAAAGATTCCGTTACCCTATAAATTTCTTTGACCAACAAATGTGCTTCCTGCCAAACATCCAGTTTTTCAAAAGAATATACAAAATCCATATAAGGTTGATTTTTTCTTGTTGATCTGTTGACCTGTTGATTTGATATTTTCTCATCAGCGAATAAACGCATCAACAATTTGTTGTCTATCAACGAATAAACAAATAAACATATCAACAAATATTCTCATCAATTATTCTTAAAGCTTTCCATCGTCTTCCTGATTCCTTCGCGAGCCGAGACAGGCATTTTTTTGATTCCTAAAACTGACTTTATTTTCTGATTGCTCACCACATAATTTTCAGTCAATTTGCGTAAACG
>DAOOVG010000007.1:0-36068 GCA_035369865.1 Paludibacteraceae bacterium
AAAAATTATTGCCTTGATTATCAATAAAGAAAATATAAAAATTATAGAAGACTCAGAAAGAATTGAAGTATTTGGCGCCAGAGAGCACAATTTGAAAAACATTGATGTTTCTATTCCTCGAGATGCTTTAACAGTTATTACAGGACTGAGTGGGAGTGGAAAGTCTTCCTTAGCTTTCGATACGATATTCGCTGAAGGACAACGAAGATACATGGACACTTTTTCTGCTTACGCTCGTAATTTTATAGGAAATTTGCAACGTCCTGATGTTGACCAAATTACTGGGTTGAGCCCTGTTATTTCTATCGAACAAAAAACAACCAATAAAAATCCTCGTTCCACTGTTGGCACTACAACAGAAATTTATGATTTTTTTCGATTGCTGTTTGCCAGAGCCAGCGAAGCCTATTCTTATGTAACAGGCGAAAAAATGGTTAAATATTCTGAAGATCAAATTGTAGATTTAATTTTAAAAGAATATGAAGGCAAAAAAATAACTTTATTGTCACCTGTAGTTCGAGGACGAAAAGGACATTATAAAGAATTATTTGAGCAAATCCGTAAAAAAGGATATTTACATGTCAGAATTGATGAAAAAATTCAAGATGTAATCCCTGGCTTAAAAGTAGATCGTTACAAAAATCATGATATAGAAATTGTTATTGATCGACTGGAAATTGAAGAAAAAGGACGAAGACGCCTGAAAGAATCATTGCAAAAAGCCATGCAACAAGGAAATGGAATTGTTATGATTCTGGAAAATGAAAACCAAATGGTACGTTATTTTAGCAAAAAATTAATGTGTCCAACCAGTGGCATTTCTTATGACGATCCTGATCCGCATCATTTTTCCTTTAATTCACCTCATGGTGCTTGCCCTTATTGTAAAGGATTAGGATTTGTAAATGAAATTGATCTCAGTAAAGTTATACCCAATAAATCTCTTAGTATTTACAATGGTGGAATTGCTCCGCTTGGGAAATACAGGAACTCTACTATTTTCTGGCAAATCGAAGCCATACTCGAAAAATACGATTGTAATTTAAAGACTCCCATTGTTGATATTCCTGAAGAAGCTCTTGACGAAATTTTAAATGGGACAGAAGAACCTCTTTATTTTAAAAATCGCATACTGGGAACTACCAATTATTTTCCAGATTATAACGGCATTATCAAATACCTTGAAATGCAACAAGAAGAAAGTGCTTCTGCAACAGAACAAAAATGGGCTCATCAATATTCAAAATCAGTAATTTGCCCAGAATGTAATGGTGCAAGATTAAAAAAAGAATCATTGCATTTCCGAATTCATGATAAAAATATTGCTGAACTATCTGAAATGAATATTTCAGAATTATATCAATGGGTAAATACAGTCGAAGATTATCTTTCTGAAAAACAAAGAAAAATAGCTTCAGAAATTTTAAAAGAAATTCGAAACCGTTTGCAATTTATGTTAGACGTTGGGCTTAGTTATCTTTCCCTCAATCGGAGTTCAGAATCTTTGTCAGGCGGTGAGAGCCAGCGTATCCGATTGGCAACGCAAATAGGTTCGCAACTGGTAAATGTGTTGTACATTTTGGACGAGCCCAGTATCGGACTACATCAACGCGATAATTTACAGCTGATCCATTCGTTGAAACAACTTCGAGACAATGGAAATTCAATTATTGTTGTTGAGCACGATAAAAACATTATGCTTGCGGCTGATTATCTTATTGATTTAGGTCCAGGAGCGGGACGAATGGGTGGTGAAATTGTTTTTGCAGGTGAACCAGCTAAAATGTTAGAAGCTGACACTTTAACTTCTTCTTACTTAAAAGGTAAAAAACGAATTGAAATACCAGCAAAAATTCGAAAAGGAAATGGAAATTTTTTAATTCTTCGAGGAGCAAAGGGAAACAATTTAAAAAATATCAATGTTTCATTTCCCCTCGGCAAAATGATTTGTGTTACAGGTGTGTCGGGTAGCGGAAAATCTTCTTTGATAACTGAAACCCTTCAGCCTATTTTAAGTCAATATTTTTATCGTTCTTTAAAAGATCCTTTACCTTATGATAGCATTGAAGGATTGGAATATGTTGATAAAGTCGTGGAAGTAAATCAATCACCTATTGGTAGAACACCCCGATCCAATCCTGCAACTTATACGGGTGTTTTTACAGATATTAGGAATTTGTTTGCTACGTTGCCTGCTGCTAAAATGAGAGGTTACAAACCTGGCAGATTTTCATTTAATACACCTGGTGGAAGATGTGAAGTTTGTCATGGAAATGGCTATAAAACCATAGAAATGAATTTTTTGCCGGATGTTTATGTACTTTGTGAAAGTTGTAATGGAAAACGTTATAATAAAGAAACGCTGGAAGTTCGTTTTAAGGGAAAATCTATTGCCGATGTGCTGGACATGACCATTAATCAGGCTGTGGAATTTTTTGAAAACCAACCTTCTATTTTATATAAACTTAAAACTTTACAGGATGTAGGGTTGGGATATATTAAACTGGGACAGTCCAGCACTACACTTTCTGGCGGCGAAAGTCAAAGAGTAAAATTAAGTGCCGAACTTTCAAAACGTGATACGGGTAAGACCTTGTATATTCTGGACGAACCTACCACAGGTTTGCATTTTGAAGATGTTAGAGTATTGTTGGGAGTTTTGAATCGACTTGTTGATAAAGGAAACACTGTTATTATTATTGAACACAACATGGATGTGATTAAAACAGCCGATTATATTATTGATTTGGGACCAGCGGGAGGAGAAGCTGGCGGAGAAATTATTTGTACAGGCACTCCTCAGGAAGTGGCAAATCATCCCAAAAGTGAAACAGGTAAATTTCTGAAATTGGAATTGAAAAACTTAATTTAATCATTTTTCAGGCACATTAGTTAAAACTAACGTTCTTGAAAAATAAATATGCTGGATTTGAAAATAGGGATGTAATAAACCAAATTAACAAGGCAAAAATTATATTTTTCAGAAAATTTTCAAAAAGATATAAATCTTGAGAATATTGCCAGTCAATTGAATATGAGTTATTCCTGTTTTCGGCGAATTTTTAAAGAGTATACCGGATTTGCTCCTGCACAGTATTTACAGGAAATACGAATTCAACATGCAAAAGAATTATTGACCAATACAAATTTGAATGTAAAAGAAATTGCTTTCGAAAGTGGCTTTGAAAATCCAGAATATTTCTTTACAGCTTTTAGAAATAAAACTGGTTATACTCCCATTGAAATACAAGAACTTCACACAAGGGAAAGGATTTTAAAATTCATATTTACTTCTTAAATCATTTTTTAAAAAATCTTTTATTCAAAAAACTTTCTACATCCTTTCTGGAACTTCGATACCTAAAAGTCCCATTCCTGTTTTAATAATGCTGCCTGCTGACTGGGAGAGCATTAAACGGAAATTACGTATTTTTTCCTCCTCTTTCAATATCGGAAAATCATGATAAAATTGATTATATTCTTTCCCTAATTCAAATAAATAGTTGGCGATCAAGGCAGGGCTGAATTCATCGCCTGCTTGATGAACAATATCAGGAAATTCGGTAAGCAATTGTATCAAATATTTTTCTTTTTCCGAAATTGGAAGTTCAAAATCAGTTAAATCAGTGATATTCGTATTCTGTTCTTGTGCTTTCCTCAAAACCGACTGGATGCGAGCATAAGTATATTGTATAAAAGGTCCTGTATTTCCATTAAAATCAATTGACTCTTCAGGATTGAATGTCATATTCTTGCGTGGATCAACTTTAAGAATAAAATATTTCAAAGCACCAAGCCCGACGATACGTATAATATTTTCGATTTCTTCTGGGGTACAATTATCCAATTTACCTAACTCTTGCGAAGTTTCACGAGCTGTTTGTAACATTTCTTCAATCAAGTCATCGGCATCAACTACCTTGCCTTCTCTGCTTTTCATTTTCCCTTCGGGCAGTTCAACCATTCCATAAGAAAAGTGCAGAAGACTTTTGCCCCATTCAAATCCCAGCTTATCCAGAATAATTGAAAGTACTTGGAAATGATAATTTTGTTCATTCCCAACCACATACACCATTTTCTTGATGGGATATTCATCATATCTCAGTTTAGCAGTTCCTATGTCTTGAGTCATGTAAACTGAGGTTCCATCGGCTCTTAGCAATAATTTTTCATCCAATCCTTCGTCGCGTAAATCAACCCACACAGAACCATCTGGACGACGATAGAAAATTCCCTTTTTCAGACCTTCTTCTACCATTTGCTTGCCAATAAGATAGGTCTCAGATTCATAATAAATTCTATCGAAATCAACGCCTAACTTTTTGTAGGTTTCATTAAATCCTTCATACACCCATTCATTCATCATTTTCCATAATTGTCGCACTTCAGGGTCGTTATTTTCCCAAGCCAACAGCATTTTTTGTGCTTCTAATAAAATAGGAGCTGATTTTTTTGCTTCTTCTTCGCTCCATCCTTTTTTTATCAGTTTCTCAACTTGTTCCTTGTATTTTTGTTCAAACAGTACATAGTATTTTCCTACCAAATGGTCACCTTTCATTCCTGAACTGGCGGGTGTTTCTCCATTTCCATATAATTTCCATGCCAGCATAGATTTACAAATATGAATGCCTCTATCATTTACCAAATTGGTTTTAATCACTTTCCAGCCATTGGCTTGCTGAATTTGAGCCAGGCTATAACCCAAAAGATTATTACGGACATGTCCCAAATGAAGAGGTTTGTTGGTGTTGGGCGATGAATATTCAATCATCATTAAAGGAGCATCTTCAGCTGATTTTTTTATCCCAAAATCAGGAATTTGATATATTTTTTGCAATTCTTTTAACCAGTATTGAGTGCTGATTTTTAAATTCAAGAATCCCTTTATTGCGTTATAAGATTCGATAATATCATTATTTTTCAGCAAAAAGTTTCCAATTTCTGAAGCGATTTGTTCAGGTGAACGTTTACAAATTTTGGCAAATGGAAAAACTACAACTGTCAGGTCACCTTCAAATTCTTTTTTTGTCTTTTGAATTTGAATGATTTGAGTATCTATTTCGTATCCGTATAATAATTTAAGAGCTTTAGCTACAATAGATTGAATGGTAGATTCTAAATTCATTTTTCTGTTTTTAAATTCAATGTGCAAATTTAAGAAAAAAAGGAGAATAGTTCTCTTTTGGAATTCCTCTATTCCAAGGGTGAAGCATTTAATTTTTCAATGATTGTAAGAAGAATTAGTTGTCCCAATCAGCTTTTAAACGTTTTATAACCATTGAATCCTTAAATTTGTCTTTCTTCAACAAATTAAACATAATTTTTCGAATAAAAGAAAAATTCTCAACAGTATTATTTATTCTCTTTCTCTGCTTGTCTTCATCAAATACCGCTTCCAACGTCCAATGTAGTTTACTTTTCAATGCCCCAGTGTCCATGAAATTTTTGATGCTATCTTCTACACCACTAATGTTAATACCTTACTTCGGTTTTTTATCTATATCTTGTTGAATTGTAATCTTTGTAATGATTTTTTAGTTCTTCCTAATTCTCATTACCATACAAATATCTCAAATTGATTATATTTCACGCTTACAAATTTTCATACGTCTATGCCCCTTTGTCAATTGTTTCAAGTGTATTCTACTGTTAATTATATATTTTATACGACTATCTTCGAGTTGAATTATAAATTGTTCCTAATTTCTCCCTATAAGGTGGATTAATTTTATGGACAAAAAAGTGGCAATATTGTCAGGTTCTACCATATATGTTGCTATAACCACAAATTCCAAAATATACTTTGAAGGTATGACTATTTCTTAAAAACCAATGATAGTTGTCAGCCTAAAAATTTCCAGATAGAAAACTAATTTACAAGTTAAAAATGCGGATAAACCATTAAATTACGACTAATTAATTTTATAAATAACATTTCTTACTTACAGATTTTAGATAAACACAAAACAAAATCAAATTTCCAAAAATATTATATATTTGTAACGTCAAAATAATTTCATTTTAAATGAAAACCAAAAACGACACAGCTATCTTATTGATTCACTGCCCTGATAAGCCAGGAATCTTAGCATCAGTGACTGAATTTATTAATCGCCATCAAGGAAATATTATTTATCTTGATGAATATGTGAACAGAGAAGAAAAAGTATTCTTCATGCGTATTGAATGGGATATTAGCCATTTTCAGATTCCTAAGAATAAAATTGAAGAATATTTTAGTAGGTTGATTGCCTTACGTTTCGAAATGAATTTTAAACTTTATTTTTCGGACAACAAACCTCGCATGGCTATTTTTGTTTCTAAACTTTCTCATTGTTTGTACGATTTATTAGCTCGATATGCGTCAGACGAATGGAATGTAGAAATTCCATTGATTATCAGTAATCATCGTGATCTGGAATCTGTTGCCAGACAATTTGGAATCGATTTTCACTTTTTCCACATTGACAAATCAAATAAAGCAGAACAAGAAGATCGTGAACTTCAATTATTAAAAAACGAAAATATTAATTTCTGCGTGTTAGCACGTTACATGCAAGTTCTTTCTCCAAAATTTATCGAAGAATATCCCAATAAAATCATCAATATTCATCATTCTTTTTTGCCTGCATTTGCTGGTGCAAAACCATATCATGCTGCTTATGAACGCGGGGTAAAAGTTATTGGAGCTACTAGTCATTATGTTACACAGGAACTTGATGGGGGTCCGATTATTGAACAGGATGTTGCTCGCGTTTCTCATAAAGATTCTGTGGAAGACCTTATCAGGAAAGGAAGAGATCTTGAAAAAATCGTACTCTCTCGAGCAGTGGAAAAACACATCGAAAGAAAAATTCTTACTTATAAAAACAGAACCATTGTTTTTCAATAAATTACTAATATCATGGAAATAACTCGTCTATTTGATATTCTGGATCATTATCTGGAAAAATATCCTCAACAAGAAGTAGCTTTGGCTTGCAAACGAAATGGAGAATGGAAAAAATTCAGCATTCAGGAATATGTGGAAACCACTAACAATATTAGCTATGGAATGCTAAAACTTGGTATTCAACCAGGTGATAAAGTTTGTATTATTAGCAATAATCGGCCAGAATGGAATATGATTGATTTTGCTACTATGCAAATCGGGGCTTTTTCTGTTCCTATTTACCCTACTATTAGCCAAGATGATTATCTCTACATTCTGAATCATGCTGAAATAAAAATGATTTTTGTGGAAGGAAAAGAATTGCGAAACAAACTGATGCCTATTTTCCCGCAAATTAAAACGCTACAATACATTTATACTTTTGTAGATCAAGGTGTTAATCTTCCTTATCTGGACCAGTTGATTGAATTAGGAAAAGAAAATCCACAACCAGAAAAACTCACTGAATTAAAAAACAACATTCATTCTTCTGATGTAGCCACAATTGTTTATACTTCGGGTACGACAGGTGTTCCAAAGGGAGTGATGCTTTCACATAATAATATTGTTCAGCAGGTTTTGAATCTTTATGATATTCCTTCACCTCGCGATAGAATTGCTTTAAGTTTTTTACCATTATGTCACGCCTACGAAAGAATGCTGGTATATTTATACCAATATATAGGGTTATCGGTATATTATGCTGAAAATCTTGGCACTATAGCTGAAAACATTAAGGAAGTGAATCCACAGATAATGGCAACTGTTCCTCGCGTTCTGGAAAAAATGTATGATAAAATATATCTTGCTGGGAAAAAATTACCTTATTTCAGCAAAGTGATTTATTATTGGGCTTTAAATCTTGCCAATCGTTACCAAATAGAAAACAGTTGGTGGACAAATTTTAAACTTAAAATTGCTGACAAACTGGTTTATTCAAAATGGAGAGAAAATATTGGAGGCGATTTTGATATTATTGTTTCTGGTGGTTCTTCGTTACGACCACAACGGGCATCTTTCTTTTCTGCTATCGGAATGCCTGTTTTCGAAGGATATGGTTTGACTGAAACTTCCCCTGTTATTGCGGTCCATCAAAAAGTAAAAAATGGAAGAAAATTCGGAACCGTAGGCTTGCCCATTCCTGGTGTAGAAGTCAAAATTGGAGAACAAAACGAAATTCTTTGTCGGGGTCATAATGTAATGATAGGTTATTACAAAGATCCAGAATTAACTGCTCAAGTAATAGACAAGGATGGTTGGTTTCATACAGGAGACACAGGAAAATTTACGCCAGAAGGTCAGCTAATTATTACAGGAAGATTAAAAAGTCTTTTCAAAACTTCGAATGGCAAATACATCAATCCTGAAGTTATGGAAACAAAATTTACCGAATCGCCTTTTATTGAAAAAATAATTGTGGTAGGAGAAAATAAAAAATTTGCGGCTGCTTTAATTTCACCTGATTTTGTCTTTTTAAGAAGCTGGTGTGCAAAACATAAGATTCCCTATACAACTGATGCAGAAATGATTGAACATCCTGAAGTGATAAAACGTTTTCAAAAAGAGATTCAAAAATACAATGTTCATTTTGGTGATTTTGAACAAATAAAACGTTTTCAATTAGTACCAGATGAATGGACACCTCAAAATGGATTTTTATCCCCTACTTTAAAAATAAAGAGAAACGTCATCGAAAAATATTATGCTGATAAAATTGAAAAATTATTCAATTGAAAATCAGCGTTTTATTAAGTTACAATAAAAATATTACTAACGTTATAACCTTTCTTTTAGAAAATCACCAAATATAGATTTTTAATTATTCAAAGATTATCTCTGATTGTGAAACGCTATTTTATTTACATAGCTTTTAAAGGTACAACCTATCACGGTTGGCAACAACAACCCAACGGCATTTCTGTGCAAGAAGTCTTGACAAAAGCTATGAATATGATATTGCGTAGCAAAATAAATCTTGTTGGTGCAGGAAGAACCGATGCGGGTGTACATGCAAAATCAATGGTGGCTCATTTTGATTATGAAGGAACCATAAATGAACAAAGTTTTCTATCTCATTTAAATTGTGTTTTGCCAAAAGATATTGCCGTCTTCAAGCTCATTGAAGTAAATCCAACTGCTCATGCACGTTTTGATGCCATTTTTAGAAAATATGAATATCATGTAGTTACTCAAAAAAATGTTTTTAAAACAGATATAACTCTACTAATAAATAAAAAAATCGACTTTCAATTGATGAATGAAGCAGCTCAACTCTTGAAAGAATATAATGATTTTACAAGTTTCAGTAAATTACACACTAATGTAAAAACTAATTATTGTACTATTTATCAAGCAGAATGGCAACAACAAGATGAGGAATGGATTTTTACGATACAAGCCAATCGTTTCCTCAGAAATATGGTACGAAGCATTATAGGAACTTTGTTTGAAATTGGATTTAAAAAGATTAATATTGAACAATTTAAAGAAATTATTGAAGCAAAAAATCGTTGCAAAGCAGGAATATCAGTACCAGCCAAGGGATTATTTCTTTCTGAAATCAAATATCCAGAAAATATTTTTGTGCTGGAAAATAATTGATCAACATTATCTGGGTCAAATTTATTAATTTTACATCCTCCATTTATAGGAAAATCAACATTTAGAATAAATTAAAATATAATTGTCTATTAATATGTTAGCTAAACGAATCATTCCTTGTCTGGATGTAAAAGATGGGAAAACGGTAAAAGGAATAAATTTTGAAAACATTAAAAACGTAGGTGATCCTGTAGAATTAGGAGCTTATTATGCTCAAATGGGAGCTGACGAACTGGTTTTTCTGGATATTACCGCTACCAACGAAAAAAGGAAAACATTATCAGAGTTGGTAACGCGTATTGCTAAAGAAATTAATATACCTTTTACCGTAGGTGGAGGCATTTCAAGTATTGATGATGTTTCATTTTTAATGGCTTGTGGAGCTGATAAAATCTCAATAAATACAGCAGCGGTTTTGCATCCGGAACTTATTACCGAGCTGGCAAAAAATTTTGGCAGTCAATGTATAGTTTTAGCCATCGATACAAAATTTATCAATGGAGAATGGTATGTTTTTTTGAATGGAGGCAGAATTCCAACTGACATCAAAACTATAGAATGGGCAAAAAAAGCCGTTGATATGGGTGCAGGAGAAATTTTACTAACTTCAATGGATCACGATGGGACCAAAAACGGTTTTGCTATTGATATTACCAGAGCGGTTTCGGAAAGTGTCAATGTCCCCGTCATTGCCAGTGGCGGAGCAGGTACAATGGAACATTTTGTGGAAGTTTTTAAAGAAGGGAAGGCTGATGCAGCTCTTGCAGCGAGCATTTTCCACTACAAAGAAATAGAAATTCCCGCTCTTAAAACTTATTTAAAACAAAAAGGAATCGAAGTAAGAATGTAATACATTTTGTTTCAAAAAAATTTTTATATAGTTCCGAATTTCGAGTTCCCAAGTTTTGAGTAGAGATATTTTGCTAAATGTCTGATAAATAAATAATTTCGAGTTTGGGATAGAACTATTGTTTGCAATTTTTGCTAATTTATGAGATTTGATTTTCACAATAAATAAAATGTCGAATTACAAATCTGACAGAACAAAGGATGAAAAATCAAAATTCTTTTTTACAATTTTTTTAAGGAATTTATTTTTTTACTTCAAAGGAATCGGCATCTTTCCACACAGGAAATCTTTCTCTATAAGAAATTAAAGGAATTTTATCCAGTTCGGCTGTTTGAATAGAAAATTCATTTTCAGGGAAAGTAAGAAGGGGACGTCCTTTAAAATCAAGTAAAGCTGAATGCCCATTGTATTCAATTCCAAGTCCATCAGTACCAATTCTGTTTACCCCCGCCACATAAGTTTGATTTTCAATAGCACGAGCTTGTAACAATACGTCCCAATCATTGATTCGCTTCAAGGGAAAATTGGCAACGTAAATCAATAAATCATATTCATTGTTCACATTTCGTGACCAAACAGGGAAACGCACATCGTAACAAACCAACACACAAATGTTAAAACTACAATAGCTTACCTGAAGACGTTTATTCCCTTTAGTAAAAAATTTATTTTCGCCTCCTGCTTGAAACAAATGTCGCTTGTCAGCCGTTTCAACTTCACCTGTCGGAAAAATAAAAAAAGCTCGATTATAAAATTTACCATTCTCTGTAGCAATAAAACTTCCTGTGATGGCTAACCGGCATTTTAAAGCATAGGAGCGAAGTATTTGTATCGTTTCACCTTCTATTGTTTCAGCTAAATTTAGTTGCTCTGTACAAAATCCAGTTGAAAACATTTCAGGCAAAATAACCATATCTGTTTTTCCTGAGAGGAATTCCAATTGTTGACCAACTTTTCGTAAGTTAGCTGTTTTATCTGCCCAAAAAATTTCATCTTGTATTAAAGTAACTTTCATGATTAAAAAATTTTTTTGTTGTATTTCTCAGGATATTTTGGCTGAACATTTTCATAAAAATTCTGAATTTCTTGAAAATCAGCATCAATATTTCCTGTTGGATAAAAAATTTTGGCAATACCCAATTCCTTCTTTTTATAATCAATATAAGACAACTGAATGGGGACATTTGCTTCTAAGGCAATATAATAAAAACCTTTTTTCCATGCTGTTACATGACTTCGAGTTCCTTCTGGAGTGATGACCAAATGAAAACTGTCAAGTTTCTGAAATTTATCGATCATTTGTTGAGTAAGTGAATTGCGTTTTGAACGGTCAATAGGAATACCACCTAACGATTTGAAAAAGAAATTTAATGGAAAAACGAACCATGATTTTTTGATAAGAAAAGAAGCTTTTCGCCCGATGGACCAATAAGACAGTTCACCAATTACAAAATCCCAATTAGAAGTATGAGGTGCCAGGCAAATTACGCTCTTTTGTGGCTCAGGTACAGGATATATCATTTGCCAGCCAAAATATTTGAAAATCAAACGTACTAATTTTTTCATCCTGTCGTCTTTTGCCTTTAAATTTGATTATTTCAAACTCTTTTATATAAAAAATAATACTATTAATTGATAAAAATCAATTTTGCCGGTTTTTAATTTTTTAAAATAATTGTATAAGAGCTCATTACACAAATAATGTTTCACTTTTCAAAAAACTATCTTATAAAACAATAATAGTTGTATGTTTGTTGGGGTTTTGTTTTTGTTGTTTTTTTCATTAGACATTATATTACTTAGTTTATTAAGAGATTGATACTTTAAACAATATTGTTTTTTATATTCGTTATATGGATAAAATAAAAAACAATAAAATTATGCGATACCATACATTAAAGAAAAATGCGACTCAATTTTTAAGTTTAACAGGTTTAACTGTTGAGTATTTTTAGGAGTTATTATCCTATTTTTCAGAAGATTGGGATAATTATATTCAACATTATACTATTAATGGAACTCCTCGAATTCGTATAGCACGGGTTTATATTTGTAAACAACTACCTACTATAGCAGATAAATTAATGTTTATTTTGATTTATCTGAAAACGAACCCTTTATAGGAGCATCATGCAGCATCTTTTAGCATGACCCAACCTAAAGCAAACAAGTTCATTCATTTGTTATCAGAAATTCCGTTAATCACTTTGAAGCGTCTTGGTGAACTACCTGAAAGATCAGATGTCACAAACCATTCTTTGAAGATAAAGTTATGATGCTCGCCTGTGGTCTCCCTAATTTCAGAATTTCTCGGATTACTCACGCTATAGCAATCTAAATGATATAATGTCTATTTTATATTATCTCACTATAAATTTTTTGAAAGAAAATTAAGAAATGATGAAATTAATTAGAATAGAAATAATCAATTATTTATTAAATTAATCGTTTAATTGAATGAAAAGTGTGAGAATATTCTCCTGTTTTTAACGAAATAATTCCTTTTGAATCAATATTTTCAATTTTTACCCAACCAGAAGAATGAATAATTTGACGGCTATTAAGCAATAGACCAACATGAACAATTTTTCCTTCACTGTTTTGAAAAAAAGCTAAATCACCTGCTTGAGCTTCTTCCAAAGAAGGAATTTGTTCTCCTTTTTCTGCTTGCTGATAAGCATTTCGTGGTAAAAAAATACCACACATAGAAAAAATTACTTGTATCAAACCTGAACAATCTATTCCTAAAGCTGATTTACCGCCCCATAAATAAGGTGAATTCAGATATTGTTTAGCCAACGAAATAAGTTGATCTCCTGAAGGTTCAAGTGGTTTACCCACTTCATCAGAATTTATTTCAAAAAAAATGTTTTTGATGTGAAATTTTCCATTTTCATAATTAGGAAGTAAACTTCCTCCCGGCAACAGCATTTTTTCATTTTTAAGCTTAATCTTAGCTTCCAAAATAGGCACAATAATTCGATAAGGAGAATCGTCTACAATGTTTTTTGAATTTGGCAGTATTTCAATCATTTTTCTATCTACCCAACCACAAACATTATCCGACAAATTTTTGACTTTTAACCAACGCTCACGCGTTTCAAGAATTTCAACACGTTCGCCAAACAAAAGCTGCGAATACATTTCGCTGCATTCATCATCTTCTACTCTTAAAGGCACCAAACTCAATATTATAATTCCTTGCATTTTTTAATTTATATTAAAAGAAATAAGATGTCTTTATTTTAAATCTTTACCGCAAAATTACAGAAAGTTTATAAATTTATCTTTTCATCTTGAAATATTTTGTAATTTTCTTAAATCCGCGTCAAAAAGATTTTAAAAAAACCGAGAAGCCTTGAGAAAATGGGGTTCAAAACTTGCCCAAATAAAAAATTTCACTTATTTAGGTGAAAAAACAGCCTCTATCTATATAACGTACAGTGAATCAACAATATAACTTTTTGGAATCAAGTTTTAGTCGGGAAAGAATAAAAAAGTCTTGTCTCAACAAATGTAATGAAACAAGACTTTTAAATTATGAAAAAACAATAAATTAATTAGTTAGTTTTTGGACGTAATTTTCTAACTTCAGCACCTGCAGCCCAAATTTCACTTTCACGCATTTCTTTCAATTCCTTGTCAAGCAATTCTTTATAATTCTTAACACCAGTGGATTCCAATACGCGTTTGCATTCTCTACCATCTTTTACTCTTTGGTAAAGATCTTCAAAAACAGGCATTACAGCTTCTTTAAATTTTGGACGCCAGTCGAGTGCACCCCGTTGTGCAGTAGCTGAGCAATTGGCATACATCCAATCCATACCTTTTTCGTCAACCAGGCGAATAAGGCTTTGGGTAAGTTCCTCAACCGTTTCGTTAAAAGCTTCTGAAGGACTGTGCCCATTTTTTCTAAGCACTTCATACTGAGCATCCATGATCCCGGCAAGAGCACCCATCAAAACGCCTCTTTCACCTGTAAGATCGCTAAATACTTCTTTTTCAAAAGTAGTTGGGAAAAGATATCCTGAGCCTATACCAATGCCAAGAGCTAAAGTACGTTCCAAAGCTTTTCCTGTTGCATCTTGAAATACAGCAAAACTACTGTTGATACCGGAACCTGCTAAGAAATTCCTACGTACGCTCGTTCCAGAACCTTTAGGAGCAACCATAATTACATCAACATCAGCAGGAGGAATAACTCCAGTATAGTCTTTATAAGTAATCGAGAATCCATGGGAGAAATATAAAGCTTTTCCTTTGGTGAGATGCGGCTTAATAGTTGGCCATAAAATTCTTTGAGCAGCATCAGAAACTAAATATTGAATAATAGTGCCTTTGGATGCAGCTTCTTCCACTGAAAATAAAGTTTTGCCTGGAACCCAGCCGTCGTTAACAGCCTTATTCCAGTCATCCTTGAATTCTGGTGCCTGACCAACAATAACATTGAAGCCATTATCACGTAAATTCATCGATTGTGCAGGTCCTTGTACCCCATAACCTATTACAGCAATGGTTTCATCTTTTAATACTTCCAAAGCCTTGCTTAATGGAAACTCCTCGCGTGTTACCACATCTTCGATAACACCGCCAAAATTAATTTTTGCCATCTTTATTTTATTTTTAAAAATTAAAAAATATTAAAATTGTTTATTCTAAAACTTTTATTTTAAAGTTAAAATTACTATCTTAATTATTATTACACAAATAATTTTTCTGATAGAAAATTTATTTTTTAATGAATAAATAACCCCGAAGCAAGCCTCAAGGAACTCTATTGATTAAAAAAAACCGATTACTTATCTATTTTTTCTTCCAACTTTTTTAATTCTTCGAGCATATCACTTAATCGTTCTAATTTTGATTTAGTGATAGCTATACGTCCCGAACGAATAAATTGCAACACTCCAATTGTCTGACTTAATTCTTCGAAAAGTTTTTGAGTATCCTCATAATGTCCCGTTTTTTCAAAGACCACACAATTTTCAGTTATTTCGAGAATATGAATTTGATATTTACGTATCAAACCTTCAATAGAACCCATCGCTAGCAATTTATCTGTTGCTACTTTGTACAAAGCAATTTCTTGATGAACCAAACCATCATCGGTATTATAATAAGCTTTTAAAATATCAACTCTTTTATCAATTTGTTGGACAACTTTTTTAACCACTTCTTCTGTAGTAAAAACAGTAATAGTAAATTTATGGATTCCTGGTATGGCAGAAGGAGATACTGATAGAGTCTCGATATTTAAGCCTCGTCGTGTAAAAATTACTGTAATCTGATTTAAAACGCCTACCTTATTTTCTGAGAAAATAATAATAGTATATAGTATTGGATTTTCCATGTTGAGAATTTGATTAATAAATTTTTTATATCTATTTTTTCTATTTTAAATAAGCATGAAAATAAAACAAATAGAATTTATTTCAATCTCCTAAGATAATATTAGTAACAGTTGTTCCTGCAGGTATCATTGGATAGATCATTCCTTTCTTTTCTACTTTTACTGCCAATAAATAGGGTTTATCATCTTTTAACATATCGGCTATTGCTTCATCCAGTTGTTCTCTTTCTGTGACCCATCTACCATCTATGTTATAGGCTTTCCCTATCGCAACAAAATCAGGATTTTTCATTCTGGTAAAGGAATATCTTTCTTCATAAAATAATTCTTGCCATTGACGTACCATTCCAAGAAATTGATTGTCTAAAACGATCATTTTTACACCAATTTGATGTTCCATAATAGTTCCCAGTTCCTGGATAGTCATCTGAAATCCCCCATCGCCAGAAAAAAGGCAAACAGTACGGTTTGGAGCAGCTATTTTTGCACCAATAGCAGCTGGCAGTCCGAAACCCATTGTCCCTAATCCTCCGGAAGTAATCAAGCTTCGACTTTTCGTAAATCCAAAATACCGAGCAGCCGCCATCTGGTTTTGTCCCACATCGGTAACGCAAATAGCATTTTTCCCTGTAGCTTCTGAAACTTTATGAATTACTTCTCCCATTGTTATTTTGCCCGATTGAGGGAAAATTTCACGTTGAATAACTTTTTCAAATTCAAGATCAGCATATTCTTTAAAAGAAGCAATCCATTCTTTATGTTTTGTTGGTTTTATTAATTTTGTCAAAGCTGGTAAAGCATCTTTTGCAGAAGCTAAAATAGGTGCATCAACTTTTACATTTTTGTTAATTTCAGCAGCATCGATATCAATATGAATAATTTTTGCCTGTTTTGCATAAGTATTCAAATCACCTGTTACTCGATCATCAAAACGCATTCCTATGGCAATTAAAACATCACATTCGTTGGTTTTCATGTTTGGAGCAACATTTCCATGCATCCCTATAAATCCCATGTTTAAATGAAAATCTGTAGGCATGGCTGAGGCACCTAACAAGGTCCACGCCGCTGGGATGTCTGCTTTTTCAAGAAATTCCTTTAATTCTGTTTCTGCTTCTCCTATAATTACACCGTGTCCGACAATTGCTAACGGTTTTTGAGCTGAATTAATAATTTGTGCTGCGACTTCAATTTGAGAAAGATTCAGTTCTGGAACAGGGATATAACTGCGAATGAATTTGCACGGTTTATAAACGAATTCTACTTCTTCGGACTGAGCATTTTTCGTAAAATCAAGAACCACTGGTCCTGGACGTCCACTTTTGGCAATATAAAAGGCACGAGCTATAGCCCACGCAACATCTTCAGCTCTTCGAATCTGATAAGCCCACTTGGTAATAGGCTGAGTGATTCCAATGACGTCGATTTCCTGGAAAGCATCACTACCTAATAATCCTGCACCAACTTGACCGGTAATGACTACCAGCGGAACACTATCCAACATTGCATCGCTTATGCCCGTAATAGCATTGGTAGCTGCTGGACCTGAAGTAATAATGGATACACCAACTTTGCCCGATACACGAGCATAGCCTTCAGCAGCATGTACCGCACCCTGTTCATGACGTGCCAGAATATGTTTGATTTCCTTATCGTAATCATACAAAGCATCAAAAACTGGCAATATCGCTCCTCCGGGATAACCAAATATAGTATCTACTCCTTCTTGCAATAATGATTCCATTAATGCTTTTGCACCTGTAATTTTCATAAATCAATTTTTATTATTCACTCCTGATAAGAAATAAAGGTTAATTTTTTCTAATCCTTATATTTTTAAAAGTTTCAAATGATCCTTATTGCACCTTTATCAGCAGAGCTAACCATTGAAGCATAAGCTTTTAAGGCTTTAGAAACCACACGTTGACGGTTTATTGGTTGAAAAGCATTTTTACCTTTTGACAATTCTTTTTCACGACGTAAATGTAATTCTTCATCGCTTAATTTGACTCGTATCGTACGTTGAGGTACATCAATTTCAATAATATCTCCATCTTGAATTAGTGCAATATTTCCTCCTGCAGCAGCTTCAGGAGAAATATGACCGATAGATAATCCTGATGTTCCGCCAGAAAAACGTCCGTCGGTAATTAAAGCACATTCTTTCCCCAAGTGACGTGATTTGATATAAGACGTCGGGTAAAGCATTTCTTGCATTCCCGGACCTCCTTTTGGACCTTCATAACTAATCACTACCACATCACCTGCCTGTACTTTCCCCGATAAAATTCCATCACAAGCTGCCTCTTGAGAATGAAAAACTTTAGCAGGTCCAATAAACTTTAAAATACTTTCATCTACTCCCGCTGTTTTTATTACGCAACCATTTTCAGCAATGTTTCCTTTTAATATTGCCAATCCACCATCTCTGGTATAAGCGTGAGCTAAATCTCGAATGCAACCATTTATTCTGTCTCTATCAAGTTCTTCATAATAAGAATTTTGTGAGCCGAGTGCTAAATTGAAACGGTTGGCTGGTGCACTTTTATAAAGATGAATGATTTCATCCTCCACATTTGGTAACATAATATCATACTTTGCCAATGCTTGTTCCAATGTTAAGCCATCTACTCGGTGAACAAATGGATTAATCAAGCCACCACGGTTGAGCTCTGCCATGATTCCCAATACGCCTCCAGCACGATTAACATCTTGTATATGATATTTTTGCGTATTAGGAGCTACTTTACAAATACATGGAACATGGCGAGAAAGCTCATCAATATCATCCATCGAAAAATTAACCTCTGCTTCATTGGCAATTGCTAAAAGATGAAGGACTGTATTGGTTGAACCTCCCATAGCAATATCCAGGGTCATAGCATTAAGAAAAGCTGCACGTGTCGCTATGGAACGAGGCAAAACAGAATCATCATTATCGCGATAATATTTAAAAGCATTTTCAACAATTAAATGAGCTGCCTTTTCAAACAATTTTTCTCGATTAATATGAGTCGCTACAACTGTACCATTTCCTGGCAAAGCAAGGCCAATAGCTTCTGTTAAACAATTCATTGAATTAGCAGTAAACATACCTGAACAAGAGCCACAAGTAGGACAAGCTGCATATTCAATTCGCCGAATTTGTTCATCAGAAACACTTTCATCAGCCGATTGAACCATAGCATCAATTAAATCAAGTTGAACACCATCTAATTCGCCTGCTTCCATTGGTCCGCCAGAAACGAACACAGCAGGTATATTTAGCCGCATGGCAGCCATTAACATTCCAGGTGTAATTTTATCACAATTACTAATACAAATCATTGCATCAGCTTTGTGAGCATTTATCATATATTCCACGCTATCAGCAATTAAATCGCGTGAAGGTAAAGAATATAACATGCCATCATGCCCCATTGCAATGCCATCATCAATGGCTATGGTATTAAATTCAGCAGCAAAACATCCTAATTTTTCTATTTCAGCTTTAATTTTTTGCCCTATCTCATGTAAATGAACATGACCCGGTACAAACTGGCTAAATGAATTTACAATAGCAATAATAGGTTTACCCATTTGTTCATCCTTCATACCTACAGCTCGCCATAGAGCCCGTGCACCTGCCATTCTTCGTCCACTGGTACTTGTTAAACTTCGTAATTCCATTTCAATATTTTTTATTATCTATAAAGAAAAACCTTCCTCATTGTTTGGGAGGAAGGTTAACATTATTTTTTATCTATGATTGTAAACCATATAGAACCATCCTCACCTTTGATTTTTCACCAAAAGTAGCACGACGATTCTATTGATATTTCTATTTGTTCTGAACATTTTCTTTTTATTTCTGTTTGCAAAGATAAACTTTGAAATTGAAAAAACAAATAGTTTGCAAGAAAAATTTCTTTTTTTAATTCAATTTTATAAAAAAATTAAGTTGAAAGTAAAAAATCATTTTTTAGTTAAATTGATAACTTATGATTTCATATAATTGTTTATAAAAAATTTAAACGTAAATTTGTAAGAGGATAAAAAATAATAATTATTAAGAAGCTAACGAATAAAATAATGTATTATTTTTGTGGGCAATTTTAAAATTATAATGACAGAAAAACCTTTACAATATTTACCAAAGATAAATTCTCCAGATGATCTAAAAAAGCTTGATAAAGAAGAACTTAAAACCGTCTGTGAAGAATTAAGAACTTTTATTATCAATGAACTTTCGAAACATCCTGGCCATTTGGCTTCCAGTTTAGGAACCATTGAGCTTACTGTTGCTCTTCATTACGTTTTTAACAGCCCTTATGATAGAATAGTGTGGGATGTAGGTCATCAGGCTTATGCGCATAAAATACTTACGGGCCGACGGGATAAATTTCATACAAACCGTCAATTCAAAGGTATTAGTGGTTTCCCGAGTCCAAAAGAAAGTGAATATGATGCTTTCGGAACAGGTCATGCTTCTACTTCTATTTCTGCAGCATTAGGAATGGATGTAGCTTCGCATTTAAAAAACGAAAAACAAAGAAAAATTGTAGCAGTTATTGGTGATGGAGCTTTAACAGGGGGATTGGCTTTTGAAGGATTGAATAATGCTTCCATGACTAAAAATGATTTATTGATAATCCTCAATGATAATCAAATTGCTATTGACCCTTTGAAAGGTGGAATAAATCAATATTTAGTAGATATTACTACTTCTGCTACCTATAATAAGATTCGATATAAAATTTATCTACTTTTAAAAAGATTAGATTTAATTGATGAATCGAGAAAGAAAAACATTATTCGATTTAATAATGCTTTAAAAGCTATTTTAACTCGACAACATAATTTGTTTGAGGGTTTAAATATACGTTACTTTGGTCCTGTTGATGGACACGATGTGGAAGAATTGGTTCGGATTTTAACAGAAATTAAAAATTACAAAGGACCTAAAGTATTGCATTGTATAACTAAGAAAGGGAAAGGATACGAACCCGCAGAAAAAGCTGTAACCGAATGGCATTCTCCTGGAAAATTTGTTGTTGAAACAGGAGAAAGAAACTTATCAAGTAATGGGAAATCTGAACCATCGCTCTATCAAGATGTTTTTGGTGAAACTTTATTGGAATTAGCTCGGCAAAATAAAAAAATTGTGGGCGTTTCACCGGCTATGCTCACAGGCTGTTCTATGACTATTATGCAAAAGGAATTTCCTGATAGAATTTTTGATGTAGGAATAGCAGAGGGTCATGCAGTAACTTTTTCAGCAGGAATGGCTAAGGAAGGACTAATTCCTTTTTGTAATATTTATTCATCTTTCTTGCAAAGAGCTTACGATAATATTATTCATGATGTTGCTCTTCAAAATTTGCATGTGGTTTTATGCCTGGATAGAGCTGGGTTGGTAGGGCCGGATGGTCCCACTCATCATGGAGTTTTTGATCTGGCTTATCTTCGATGTATCCCTAATTTAACAATTGCTGCCCCTCGTAATGAAATTGAACTCCGTAATTTAATGTACACTGCTCAACAAAAAGATTCTGGACCTTTTGCTATTCGCTATCCAAAAGGAAAAGGAAATATTATTGATTGGAAAAAGCCAATGAATATTTTACCGATTGGAAAAGGTGAATGTTTGAAAGAAGGGAAAAATTTAGCCATTTTATCAGTAGGAATGATAGCAGCCAACGTAGAAAAAGCCATCGAAAAAGTCGAAAGTGAACATCATATTTCTATTGCTCATTATGACATGCGTTATGTAAAACCTTTAGATGAAGATTTATTACACGAAATTGGAAAAAAATTTAAACAAATCATAACTATTGAAGATGGAGTGATACAAGGAGGTTTTGGAAGTGCTATTTCAGAATTTTTCAGTAATAGTGATTATAGGCTAAAAATCAAACGGCTGGGAATTCCTGATACTTTTGTAGAGCAAGGAAGCATAGAAGAATTGCAAACTTTGTTAGGATTAGATGCGGAAAGTATTGCCAAAACTATTGTTGAAATGCTGAAAGTCAATGAAAAAGAAAAAACAAAACGAAAATTGAAACCAAATATAATGTTTGGAAAAAAGATAATTTGAAAGCAAAGATTGACGATAAATGATTTTTTAAAAATTAAACCTTTAATTTTCAGTGGATTATTTTTCTCCTATTAAATTTATAAAAAATGAAAATTATTATTGTTGGAGCAGGTGAAGTTGGTACCCATTTGGCAAAATTGTTAGCGCGGGAAAATATGGAAATCACTTTACTTGATGAGAATCCAGAACGATTAAAAAACTTAGATTTGAACTATGATCTTTTGACCTATGAAGGATCACCAACTTCAATTAATAACTTAAAGGAAATTGGAGTTGAAAATGCTGATCTTTTCATTGGCGTCACTCCTTATGAAAGTGTGAATATGACTGCCTGCATGATAGCAACCAATTTAGGTGCTGTAAAAACATTGGCAAGAATCAATAATTACGAATATTTATTACCACAAAATAAAGAATTTTTCAAAAAGTTGGGGGTTGATTATTTAATTTATCCAGAAGTGTTAGCTGCCAATGAAATTGTAGAATCTTTGAAAACAAGTTGGTTGCGTCAAAACATGAGTTTTTGCAATAATGCCCTCATCCTTTTAGGCATAAAAGTTCGCAGTAATGCTGTCATTATTAATAAAAAATTTAGCACAGGTTTTTTTGATCATAACCGTTACAGAGTAGTTGCCATCAAACGAGGAAGTCAAACCATCATTCCAAAAGGTTCCGATGAAATACTCGCTAATGATATTGTTTATTTCATCACAACTCCTGAAAATCTGGAATTTGTAAAAGAACAAGCAGGGAAAGAAGATTTTCCAATTCGAAATGTAATGTTCATGGGGGGTAGCCGAATTGCACAAAAAACCTTATTCAATCTTCCTCCCCATATCCATGCCAAAGTGCTCGAAAGAGATAAAGAAAGGAGTTTGCTGTTGGCGAACAAGTTTCCTAATGCATTAATTATTAATGCTGATGCCAGAAATATTGATATTATTAAACAAGAAGGAATTGAAGAAGTAGATGCTTTTGTGGCAGCTACTTCCAATTCTGAAGCCAATATTTTAGCTTGCTTGGTAGCAAAGCAATTTGGAGTAAAAAAAACTGTTGCAGAGGTTGAAAATCTGGATTACATTCCTCTGGCTGAAAGCTTGGACATTGGTGCAGTAATTAACAAAAAAATGATTGCTGCCAGTTATATTTATCAAATTACCTTACATGCAGATGTGCTCAATGTTCGCAATTTAACAGCAGCAGATGCAGAAGTAGTAGAATTTGTAGCTAAACCTACTTCAAAAATTACTCGTTCAAAAATTAAAGATTTAAAATTGCCTGAAAATGTAAATATTGGTGGAATCGTTAGAAATGGTGTAGGTAGTATTGTTAATGGTAATACTATTATACTCCCTGATGACCATGTTATTGTTTTTTGTGTATCTTCGGCTATTCGAAAAATTGAACCTTTCTTTAACTAATGGAACTTTAGATAATATATTTTCCACACATTGTTGAAAAAAAGTTTAACATGAGATAATAAACTTAAATAGCTAAATTCCAAAACTATGAATAAAGAAATCAATGTGAAGTTAGTAATACGGATGTTAGGGAGTTTGTTATTAAGTGAAGCAACTGCTCTTCTCCTTGTTTTCTTTCTTTCATTTGTTTTTAAGGAAAGCGATGGCTATTATTTTCTTATTACTGCTGGTGTTTGTTATTTAATTGGTCTTTTAGGAATCTTAATTGGACGAAATGCTCTTCAAGAAATGGGGAAGCGGGAGGGTTCATTAGTAGTGACACTGGCATGGGTCATTTTTTCCTTGTTTGGTGCTTTGCCTTTCTTTATTAGTAAAAGCATTCCTTCCTATACTGATGCTTTCTTTGAAACAATTTCCGGTTTTACTACTACAGGTGCTACTATTTTAAACAATATTGAAGAATTATCACATACTATGTTGTTCTGGAGAAGTTTCACTCACTGGATGGGTGGGTTAGGAATAATCGTCATTTCTCTGGCTCTTTTACCCATGTTTGGAACAAGTGGGGCCCAACTTTTTGCAGCAGAAGCAAGCGGACCAACTAAAGATAAAATTCATCCAAAAATTACTGAAACTGCCAAGCGATTGTTCTTAATTTACTTTTTATTGACTTTTGCTGAAACAATTTTACTCCGTATTGGAGGGATGAATTGGTTCGATGCTGTTTGCCATTCGTTTGCCACTATTGCCACGGGTGGCTTTTCTACCAAACAAAATAGTATCGCTTATTGGAATTCTCCATTTATTCAATACATCATCATATTATTTATGATACTTGCAGGTGTGAATTTTAGTTTGTATTATTTTGGGTTTAAAAATAAATTTAAAAAGATAAAAGAAAATGAGGAACTTCGTTATTATTTAATTGTCCTCTTTTCTTTTGCCATTATTATTTTTATTTCTTTAATCAATTTTAACCAACCTGTTTCTTTTCATAAAATAGAAAATTCTTGGAGAGATGCTTTATTTACTGTTACTGCGTTGATGACTACTACAGGATTTACTACTGTTGACTACATGCAATGGGTACCTTTTACGTGGATTATTTTGTTAATTGTAATGCTGACAGGTGCCTCAGCGGGTTCTACCAGTGGGGCTATTAAAATGATAAGAATTGTAATATCGTTTAAATTTTGCTATTATGAATTTAAACGATTAATTCATCCTAATGCTGTGGTTCCCGTCCGTTATAGTGGTCATTTGGTACAGGAAGATGTCATTACACGGGTTTTAGTTTTTGTATTACTTTATTTAACCGTAGTAATTTTTGGAATTTTAATTTTGTGTATGTCAGGAGTTGGGTTTATGGAATCTATTGGTGGCTTAATAACTTGTCTTGGGGGAGTTGGTCCTGGCTTAGGGCTAGTAGGGCCAGCAGGGAATTTTGCTTATTTGCCAGTTTTTAGCAAATGGTTTTTATCATTTATCATGTTGCTGGGACGTTTGGAACTTTTCACCGTATTAGTTCTTTTTACTCCTGCATTCTGGAAAAAATAAGATTTTTGTTTATTTATTTGATTTTTTCAAAACCATTGTCTGAAAAACACGGGAACGACGCTCTGTCAATTATAAAATTACAAATTTTAAAAGAAAAGTTTTAATTTTATATTTTTACTGTTTTTCATCCCTAAAAAATTATACATGTCTTCATTTCTTTATCGCATAGCAGAAGTTTATTATTCTCAATATCAGGAAAAAATCAGTGAATTTACTTTTGTTTTTCCAAATCGCCGAGCAGGAATTTTTTTCCAACATGATATTGCTGAAATAGCTCAAAAGCCTATTTTTTCTCCTGAAATACTTACTATTGAGGAATGTTTCGCTTCAGCTTCTTCAATACTTCCAGCAGATCAAATAAGTTTGATTTTTTTACTTTATCAAATTTATTGTGTCATCAGCAAATCAAACGAAAGTTTTGATACTTTTGTTTTCTGGGGCGAAATGTTACTCAACGATTTTGATGAAATTGATAAATATCTTGTTAATCCTCAACAATTATTTACCAATGTTACTGAGCTGAAACAAATTGATCAACAATTCAAAACTTTTTCTGAAGAACAAATAAAAGCTATAAAACAATTTTGGAAAAATTTTATTCCTTTTCCTGCTGAAAAAGTTCAGGAAAATTTTGTTTCCCTCTGGAAAATTCTTTATCCTCTTTATAAAATATTTCGATCAGAATTGCTCAAAAAAAACGTAGCCACTGAAGGAATAATATATCGTTTGGTAGCTGAAAAAATACTAAATGGAGAAACTATTCTTCAGTGGGAAAACAAACAGTTTGTTTTTATTGGTTTTAATGCTTTAAATGCGTGTGAAAAAACACTTTTTTCATATTTAAAAAAGAGAGAGCAAGCTGATTTTTACTGGGATTATGAAGCTGCTGAACTTCGTGATGAGGACAATCCTGCTTCTCATTTTTATAAGGAAAACATGCAAATGTTTCCTTCAAAATTTACACTGAATTCTCAACAGGGAACTTTATCAGATAAAAAAATTGAGTTAATAGCTGTTCCATCCTTGGTAGGACAAGCAAAGCAAACCTACGAATTGCTCGACAAACTTTACCCTTCCGATGCTTCGGACCACGAATGGATAAAAACTGCTGTCGTTTTGCCCAACGAAACTTTGCTAACGCCGTTACTTTATTCTTTGCCGCCACAGATAAAAAAAGTAAATGTTACAATGGGATTGCCATTAAACATCACACCAGTGCAAGGGCTTCTGGAACACATTTTTGAATTACAGCGACGAATGCGTATCACTGATAATCAATATTTATTTTATCATCAAACCGTTTCCAATCTTTTGAATCACCAATATATTACGTTACTTTGTGGTCGTGAGGCTCAAGAAATTCAAACTATTGTAATAGAAAATAATTTGATTTATGTTGATGCAGACGTATTTAAAAACGATGAACTGCTGGCAACCATCTTTACTCCTCAGGAAGACACGAAGAATTTTTTGACTTATTTGTTGCAGATTCTTGTTATCCTTCAGAAAAAATTTCAGCAAATTTCAGAAACTTCTCAAAGTTATCAGTTAGAGTATAATTTTACAAGTCAATATTATCTTACTCTTCGACGTTTGAACGAAGTAATCAAGGAAAATGCTTCTGCGATAGAGATGAGCTTGGATACTTTGATGCGTTTGATAGTTCAAATTACTGCTTCACTTACCATTCCATTTGTTGGTGAGCCATTGGAAGGCTTACAAATTATGGGCGTTTTGGAAACCAGAGGGTTAGATTTTGATAATTTAATTATTACCTCCTTTAATGAGGATTTTTTTCCTAAAAAAACCATACCCAATAGTTTTATTCCTTATAATTTGCGACGTGGTTTTGGTTTGCCTACCATTGAACATCAAGAAGCTATCTTTTCCTATAATTTTTACCGATTGATTCATCATGCAAAACATATTTTTTTACTTTATGATTCACGTACAGAAGGACTTCAAAAAGGAGAAGTGAGTCGGTTTTTGCATCAATTGCAATATCATTACAAAGTTCCTTTTACTACCAAAAATGTTTTATACGATATTAGTTTTAAAAATTCACCTGTTTTACAAATTGAGAAAAATGCTTCTGTTCTTGAAAAATTGAAATCTTTCCTCAATAATCAGCCTGAGAATCGTGCTCTTTCGGCAAGTTCTATCAATACTTATATTGATTGTCCACTTCAATTTTATCTCACTTATGTAGAAGGATTAAAAGAAGCTGACGAAGTAAAGGAAACTATTGAATATGACATGTTTGGGACATTGTTTCACAGTTCGATGGAATTTCTTTATCAGCCTTTTAAAAATAAGCTGGTCAATTCTTCTGATTTAGAAAAAATATTAAAAGATTCGGCACAAATCGAAATTGCTATTCAAAAAGCTTTTTCAGAAAAATATTTTAATAAAAAAGAAGATTATCAAAATATTAAATTGGAAGGTAATTATCTTTTGGTGGCAAATGTGCTTAAAAAATATATTATTCAATTATTGAAAATCGACAAATTTTATACTCCGTTTAAATATCTGGGCTCTGAAAAGGAATTTCATCTTGAATTTCCCCTACAAAACGGACAAGAAAAAGTAAACTTAAAAGGCATTATTGACAGAATTGACGAAAAAGAAGGACGTTTAAGAATCATTGATTATAAAACAGGAAATGGCTCATTGACTTTTAAAAATATAGAAGAAGTTTTTGCTCACGAGGCAAATAATCGTCCAAAATATATATTGCAAACTTTCTTGTATAGTATGTTGTATAAATACAAATCCAACACTTTATTACCAATACAGCCAGAAATATATTATATAAAAAATCTGTTTAAAAATGATTTTACTTCGCAATTGACTTTGAAACCCAATAAGGAGAAAACCATTATTATTGAAGATTTTAATTCTTACGAAGAAGAATTTAAAACTTATTTAACTACTTGTTTGGAAGAAATTTTTAATCCAGCCATTCCTTTTTATCAAACTGTAAACAATAAACTTTGTCAATATTGCCCATATCAATCTATTTGCGACAGACAGTAATAAGTATAGTAAATCTGAAACATACTTAAATTTATTTCATAAATTTGCATCATTATAATCAAGTTTTTCTGCTCTTGAAATGGGAAAAGAAATTGAACGCAAATATTTGGTAAAAGGTGATTTCAAACCTTGGATTAAAAATAGTTATTCTATTATTCAGGGATATTTATGTTCTGTACCAGAACGAACTGTTCGTATTCGTATCAAAAATCAAGAAAGGGGATTTATTACCATCAAGGGGAAAACAGAAAAAACTGGATTAAGTCGTTATGAATGGGAAAAAGAAATTTCTTTGCAAGATGCTCAGGATTTGCTTCAGCTATGTGAGCCAGGGATTATTGAAAAAACTCGTTACGAAGTAATTTTTAATGGTCAACGTTTTGAAGTTGATGAATTTCATGGAGAAAATGAAGGACTTATCATTGCAGAAATAGAATTGGAAAGTGAAAACACTCCTATTCAAAAACCCGATTGGTTAGGCAAAGAAGTAACAGGAGACGAAAGATTTTATAATGCCCAGTTAAGAAAAAATCCTTACCAAAGCTGGGAGAATAAAGATTTTTAAGTAAGTAAGGTTTATTATATTATGATTTTTACTAACATTTAATAAAAACTTTTTGTATGATGAAAAAACTTTTCTTTTTAATGGTTTCTTGTCTGATTTTTATTTCCTTATCAGCTCAAAATGAATTATTTCTGAAAAAAGAATTTATTTATAAAGGTGATACGTTGCCTTATCGTATTTTATTTCCAGAAAACTATGACAAAACTAAATCCTATCCTTTGGTTCTTTTCTTACACGGAGCTGGCGAACGAGGAAAAGATAATGAAAAACAGCTTGTTCATGGATCTTCACTTTTTACTGATCCCCAAAACAGAGAAAATTACCCTGCAATAGTTGTTTTTCCCCAATGTCCTGAAAATGATTTTTGGGCACCTGTTCATCGGGAAGGAAAAGATTTTGTTTTTTTAAATACCAAAAAGCCAACATCTTCTATGCAGCTTGTTATCCGTCTTCTGAATAAAATCACAAAAGAAGAAGCTGTGGATAAGAACCGAATATATGTGTTGGGGCTTTCGATGGGAGGAATGGGAACTTTTGATTTAATTTGTAGGCAGCCTAAAAAGTTTGCAGCAGCTATTCCTATTTGTGGAGGAGTGAGTTTAGAACGACTTAAAAAAGTTCGTCATATGCCAATCCGTATTTATCATGGTGGCAGCGATGATGTTGTTTCACCAGAACATTCACGAAATGCTTTTATTGAGCTGAAAGCCAATGGCTCTCAAAAAGTAGAATATATTGAATTCCCGGGTGTAGGACATAATAGTTGGAAAAATGCTTTTGCACAACCAGATTTTTTAAGTTGGCTATTCAAACAACATAAATAACATTGAAATTGAATGGTTTAGTTTGTCATCTTGTTAAATAACTCTTACCAAAAAAGCAATATTGCCACAATTATCATCTTGATTTATAAAATTTGACTAATTTTGCAACGAAAAAATGATGAGTATTAAAAGTTCATTTTAAAAACAGAAAAACTTTAGAATATATCATTAGAAAATTAAAAGATTAAACGATCCAAAAATGGCAAAAATTAAAGGTGCTGTTGTAATAGACATTGAACGGTGTAAAGGATGCAATTTATGCATAGTTGCTTGTCCTCCTCGATGCCTGTCTTTATCAAAAGAAGCAAATTCAAAAGGATATAATTTTTCTCAACTAACTAATCCTGAAGCATGCGTGGGTTGTGTAGCATGTGCTTACGTTTGCCCCGATGCCTGCATCACTGTATATAAAATGAAAGTTCAATAATTTTTTAAAAAGGTTAGATAATAAAAAATGGATAATAAAGTCAAACAAAATAATGAAGAAGTTCTGCTAATGAAAGGCAATGAGGCACTTGCTCATGCTGCTGTACGTTGTGGCTGCGATGCTTATTTTGGATATCCTATCACTCCTCAATCCGAAGTTATGGAAACGCTCATGGAACTTAAACCATGGGAAACGACAGGGATGGTAGTTTTACAAGCTGAAAGTGAAGTTGCAGTTATTAATATGGTATATGGAGCTGCTGGTTGCGGAAAGAAAGCCATGACTTCTTCTTCAAGTCCTGGAGTAAGCCTTATGCAAGAGGGAATTTCATACATGACATCTGCTGAATTACCTTGCGTGATAGTTAATGTAATGCGTGGTGGACCAGGATTAGGAACCATTCAACCAAGTCAAGGTGATTATTTTCAGGCGGTAAAAGGTGGAGGGCATGGCGATTATAAACTGATTACATTAGCCCCAGCTTCTGTGCAGGAAATGGCTGATTTTATTGGTTTAGCGTTTGATCTTGCTTTTCAATATCGTACTCCTGTCATGATGCTTGCCGATGGAATTATTGGACAAATGATGGAAAAAGTAGTTTTGCCACCATTCAAGCCACGTCGTACTGAAGCTGAAATCAGGGAAAAATATCCATGGGCAACGTTAGGTAAAACCCCAGACCGCAAACCTAACATTATTACTTCGCTGGAACTTCAATCTGAACTAATGGAGGACATTAATCTTCGTCTTCAAAGCCGCTACCGCGAAATAGAAAAGAACGAAGTACGCTATGAAGAAATGAAAACCAACGATGCAGAATATTTGATGGTAGCTTTTGGAACATGTGCTCGCGTTTGCCAGAAAGTTGTGGAAATGGCACGAGCTGAAGGAATTAAAGCTGGTTTATTGCGACCCATTACTTTGTATCCTTTCCCAACTGATATTATTAATAATTTTTCCAACTCTTTGAAAGCTATCTTAACAGTAGAAATGAATGCCGGACAAATGGTAGAAGATGTGCGTTTGGCGGTCAATGGACGTATTCCTGTTAACTTTTACGGTAGAATGGGGGGAATTGTTCCTTCTCCTGATGAAGTGTTGGACCAGTTAAAAAAAATGATGTTACCTTAAACTGCAAGCAGTCAATAAAAAATTTTTATTAAGTTGTAAATTAATTATAGTATAAAATGACAATAAATGAGATAATCAAGCCAGAAAATTTGGTATATCAAAAACCAAAAGTTTTGAATGATACTCCGATGCACTACTGCCCTGGCTGTAGTCATGGCGTAGTACATAGACTGATTGCTGAAGTAATTGAAGAAATGGACATTCAAGATAAAACCATTGGAATTGCTCCTGTAGGTTGTGCCGTATTTGCTTATAATTATCTTGATATTGATTGGCAACAAGCAGCTCATGGTCGTGCACCAGCAGTGGCAACAGCTATTAAAAGATTACTCCCTGACCGTTATGTGTTTACCTATCAAGGAGATGGTGATTTAGCAGCCATTGGTACAGCAGAAACAATCCATGCATGCAATCGTGGAGAAAATATTGTAATTATTTTTATTAATAACGCTATTTATGGTATGACAGGTGGACAAATGGCACCAACAACCCTTGAAGGAATGGTGACTTCTACCACACCTTATGGACGGAATATTGCTTTAAATGGTTATCCATTGAACATTACTAATTTATTAGCTCAATTACCTGGAACATGTTACGTAACCCGTCAAAGTGTCCATACTGTAGCTACTGTTCGAAAAACAAAAAAAGCTATTCAAAAAGCTTTTGAAAATTCTATGATGAACAAGGGAACATCTGTTGTTGAAGTTGTTTCTACTTGTAATTCAGGATGGAAAATGACACCTGAACAGGCAAATGAATGGATGGAGAAAAATATGTTTCCTGAATATCCACTGGGGGATTTGAAAAATATTTAAATTTTCAATTCAAAAAATAAACTAAATAATTGAAAGTGATAAAGTAATACTTTCATTGCTAACATTTAAATTATGAAAGAAGAAATAATAATTTCTGGTTTTGGAGGACAAGGGGTTCTTTCAATGGGTAAAATATTAGCTTATTCTGGTTTGATGCAAGGTATGGAAGTGAGTTGGATGCCTTCTTATGGACCCGAACAACGTGGAGGAACAGCCAATGTAACAGTGATTTTGAGTGATGAAAAAATCAGTTCTCCTGTGCTCAATTCATACGATACTGCTATTATTTTAAATCAACCTTCTCTGGAAAAATTTGAAAATAAAGTTAAGCCCGGTGGAATCCTTATTTACGATGGCAACAATTTTCATAAATTCCCTACCAGAAAAGACATCAACATTTATCGCATTGATGCTATTGAATATGCTTACGCTCACGATATGGCTAAAACATTAAATATGATTATTTTAGGTGGTTATTTAAAAATACACCCCATTGTAAAAATGGAAAATGTTCTCAAAGGTTTGGAAAAATCACTGCCTGAACGTTATCATCATTTAATTCCTTTGAATGAAAAAGCTATCCAAACAGGAATGAAAATCATTCAATTGGAGCATAAAATTGAATAAAAAGTTGATTTTTGATAAAGTTTCCTTATCGCCGATAATTCCCCATGAGTCGGCGTTTTTTTAGGTATATAGCTTAAAAAAACAGGCTCAAAATTTTGCTCGGTACCTTTAATTTATTTATTTTTTCTATTTATATATCAATCATTTATGCACCTAACCAATTAATTGTTTCTGTATAAATTTGGGAAAGGAAATCTAATCGAAATAAAAGAGTGCCTTGTGGACACTCTTTTTTGAAAAATAAAAAATTAATATAAATTTCTATTTCAACTTAAATGTTTCTATTAGAATTTTTGCTTCTTCGGGTGTATGCTTCATAACTGGAGTTACATTTACATATTCATAAGGAATAAAGGTAACTACTTGAGAAAAACATGCTTCTCCATCAGCAGTAGTGAATACCCTAAGTTTAAGTCCATCTTGGACAGCTAACTTCAAACTTTTAAGTTCATTCAAATTTTTATTTTGCATGATTCTCACTAATTTATCTCTTTCTTTCGGATCAAAATAAATTTCATGGGGTTTTAATTTTTTATGTGTTTGAATAGAAATATAATAGGTTTTTCGAAATAGTAGAACAAAAATTCCCACAATAGCAAAGATACTACCTATCATTATCAATAAATAAAGCATGGAAGTACCTTCCAAACTTTTGATAGAAACACTTAGTAATACCAAAATTAACCCTACAACTATTAAAAGGGTTCCAACCAACGGTGATTGCTTGGATTTTATGACCTCATCTTTATAAAGAGAATCAAAACTTTCTTCAATTGTTAAATTTGTATCCATGATTATATAATTCTTTTAAGTAAGTATTTTTCAGATACTTATTAATTGATTTTTTAAATAAATTAAAATAAAAATAATTTAAAAAAATTAGGAAATCTAATTAATTAAACGTTAGGAAAGAATTAAATAAAAAATGGAAAAATCAAATCAGTAATTTACGAAGTTGGAAAAGATAATATCCCCATAGGGCTTGATAAGAAAAAAAATAATCTGAAACTTTATGAAGAAAAAAATATTGCTCCTTCACCAATAAAATTGAATAACGAATTTTGAAGAAATGCAATCTTTCTAAAACTCTGCAAAACGTAAATGAAGAAGGAGGCGAAATTCGAATTTCTTCATTAGCAGGAACATTTAAAGGAAAGTTAGTGATGGAAAACCAATATTGTTGGGATGGAATAGAATTTTGCTCTTTTCCCTGGTGATGGCTTATTTCAGTAATTTTTAAATTTTCGGTGATGAGATAACCATTTACTAAAATAAGTCCTGTTAAAAGAACAATTGTTAATAATCCATGTGAGAAAAAATTTTTCATAATTTTATAGAAATCAGATTTTTCTCAATTTTCCATTAAAAGTATAATTTTATTTAAAAAGATCTAAAGCCAATGATTTCGCGCACTTCTTTCACTGTTTGTGAGGCATGAGCTTGTGCCTTTTCCTTTCCCATGCGTACCACTTTGCGTAAATACTCATCATTATTGGATATTTCTTTAATTCGTTTACGAAAAGGATCAGTGAAGGCAATCATATCTTCAGCCAGTTGTTTCTTCAATTCACCATATTTTATCTGGCAGGTATTGTATTGTTCTTCAAAATAATTCACCGTTTCGGGCGAGGAAACTATATTAAGCAATTGAAAAAGATTTTGAACAGCTTCTGATTTAGGCTGATTTGGTACAGTAGGACCAGCATCCGTAATAGCTTTCATTACTTTTCTTCGAATTATTTCAGGTTCATCTGCAAGAAAAATGGCATTATCTTCCCCTTTTGATTTTCCCATTTTTCCACTGCCATTCAGTCCTGGAACTTTAATTAATTCTTCTCCAAAATTAAATGCTTGTGGCTCAGGAAAATAATCAACTTTGTAAAGCCGATTAAAACGGTTAGCAAAAGTTCGTGTCATCTCAAGATGTTGTGCTTGATCTTTTCCTACTGGCACTTTTGTAGCTTTATGAATAAGAATATCGGCTGCCATTAAAGTAGGATAGGTTAATAATCCAGCATTTACATTATGAGGTTGTTGATGAACTTTTTCTTTAAATGAAGTACAACGTTGCAATTCACCGATGTAAGCATTCATGTTTAAGAAAAGATATAATTCGGTCACTTGTGGAACATCGCTTTGAATATATAAAGTTGCTTTTTCGGGATCTAAACCGGCTGCTAAATATTCTACTAAAACTTCACGAACATTCCCAAACAAATTGTGTGGAGTAGGATGAGTTGTAAGAGAATGATAATCAGCAATAAAAAAGTAACAATCATATTCATTTTGAAGATGAACAAAATTTCTTAAAGCACCAAAATAATTACCTAAATGTAATTTTCCCGTAGGACGAATACCACTAAGTACAATTTCCATATCAACCTAATTCTCTTTATTAATTTTTCTCAAGATAAAACTGAAAATGCAAATTTTTTATAAGATGAGAAAATCAAATATTTAAATCAATTTTTTATTTTTCTCGAATTTCGTTTGCAAAATTAATCATTTAAAAATAAAAAACTAAATTATTCTTCTATGAAAATTATAGCAATTTCTTTCTAAAAATTTGTTGAAATTTATCTCAGACAAACGCTATAAAAAAATAAAACTATTATATTTGCGTCAAAATTTAAAAAGAAATGGAACAAAAGGCAATTTTAATTACAGGTGCAAGCAGCGGTATTGGACTGGCAACTGCACTTCAATTAATGGAAAAAGGATTTCGAGTATATGCCACTTCACGTCATGGTGGAGAATATCAGAAGGCAAAAACGGGTAATGGAGAAATAGTACCTGTTAAAATGGATGTAAACAATGAAGAGGATATAAAAAAAGTTATTGAACAAATTTTAAATGAAAATCAATCATTATACGCTGTTATTTCCAATGCTGGGAATGGCATTGCCGGTGCCATTGAAGATACATCTGTCGAAGAAGCCAAATATCAATTTGAAACCAATTTTTTTGGAGCTTTTAAGGTGATAAAAGCTTGTTTGCCCATTTTTCGTCAACAAAAACAGGGAAAAATTATTGCAACTTCTTCCGTGGCAGCGATTGTTCCTATTCCTTTCCAATCGTTTTATTCTGCTTCAAAAGCTGCTCTGTTGCTATTAATGCAGGGACTTTATATGGAAGTAAAATCATTTGGCATTGAGTGTTGTACCATTTTACCAGGCGACACGAAAACCAATTTTACTTTTGCAAGAAAATATACCGCAGCTTCTCAGTCGCCCGCTTCTGCTTATGCCGAAAAAATGAAAAAAGCAGTTGGGAAAATGGAAAAAGATGAACAGAATGGTATGACAGCGGAAGCAATTGCTCACTCAATTGTAAAAGAAATTACCAAAAAGCACATGAAAGCTCTTGTGATTCCTGGTTTTCAATATAAAGTAATTTGCTGGTTATTCAATCGGCTTCCTGTAAAATTCCGTTTGTGGGTAGTGGGCTTGCTGTATTAGTTTTTTTAAATAGGTACTGAATAATTACTGACAACATTTTTAAATAGGATTCTTAAATTTTTCCACTAAAATAAAACTGATACTAAGCCGTTATCAAAAACACATCCTTAATCCAATGATATAAACAAACTGATTTTACTATTTTTCTTAACCAAATTTTTGATTTTTTTCAATATTATGTTGCTGGATAACATTAAAATCTTTTGTCTCTCCACATCAAATATCTTTGCAAATTCTTCTAATGTAGATAAATTTTTAGTGTTTTCATGTCTTTTTTCTTACAAAAATATAAAAGATATTATATGATAGCAGTTAGGTATTACTTTATCAAAATTTACTTGAACAACAACTTTTTCACTTGCTTAAAGTCACCGGCTTGCATCTGATAGAAATAAA